>DASXGU010000195.1:0-7940 GCA_036488915.1 Gemmatimonadaceae bacterium
TGCAACTCGGAGGCTGAATGTTTCGGGTTTTGGGAATCGGTGTCACGGCGATCGCCGTCGCTCACGCTCTGCCTGCGCAAACGACGCGGGTGTCGGCGCCGATCAGTGAAATCAACTACGAGATTACCGCTGATTCCGCGGCGGTCGGACGCCGTGAGCTCGGCGTCGCCATGTCATTTCGCGTCACGGGCACATCGCCGGTGATTCTCGCACTGCCGGCGTGGTCGCCAGGCCACTACGCGCTGCTCTGGTTTGCGCGGCGCGTGTCCAACTTCTCGGTGCAGTCGGGCGGTGCCGCGCTCGACTGGAAGAAACTCGATTTCCAGACGTGGGAGATCCATCCGCGGGCGGCGGGCACAGTTCGCGTCTCGTTCGATTATCTGGCGAATGCAGTCGATCGCGCGGTGGCGTGGACCGCTCCCGATTTCGCTTTCTTCAACGGCACCAACGTCTTTCTCTACCCAGTCGGGCGCGGCTTCAACTGGCCAGCGCGGGTCAGCGTGCGGACGGAACCATCGTGGCGCATTGCCACCGGAATGGATCCCGCTGGCGGGGCTAATACATTCGGCGCCGCCAATTATCACGATCTGACCGACATGCCTTTCTACGTCGGACGATTCGCCTTCGACAGCACCCGGGTCGCCGGGAAGTGGATTCGCCTCGCCTGGTATCCGGCGTCCAGCCTCACGGCGGCGCGCCGCGATCGAACCTTTGCGTGGCTGCAGAAGTTCGTCCCGGCGGAAGTGGCGGTCTTCGGAGAAGCGCCCTTCCGCAACTACACGCTGTTCCAGCGGTCCGACACCGTCGTCAACGGCGGCGGCCTCGAGCACCAGGCCTCCCAGGTTGACGAGGTGCTCACCTCTCAGCTCGACGCCGGCTATCTCCCGGGTCTCTATTCGCACGAGTTCTTCCACGCCTGGAACGTGAAGCGATTGCGTCCTGCCGACCTCGTCCCCTACCGCTACGACGACGCCCAGCCGACGAGCTGGCTGTGGGTGAGTGAAGGAGTCACTGATTACTACGGGGGACTGGCACGGGTGCGTGGCGGCCTCGAAGACAGCACCGGCTTCTTCGATTTTATCGCCGGCGAGATAGCCTCGGTGAACGGCTCGCCTCCCACCGCCGTCAGCGATGCCTCGTATGACGCCTGGATTGCCCCCACTGATGGAAGCGGTGGGCTCTATTACCCGAAAGGCGGTCTCACCGGATTCCTCATCGACATCCTCATCCGCGATGCCAGCAATAACCGCGCATCTCTCGATCAGGTCATGCGGCGGCTTTACGAAAACACCTACAAGCAGGGGCGTGGTTTTACCGGAGCGGATTGGTGGGGCGAAGTCTCTCGCGCCGCGAGCGGCAAATCCTTCTCGGAGTTTGCTCGACGATACGTCGATGGACGGGAGCCGCTGCCAGTGGATTCGGTGCTGCGCCTGGCCGGTCTTCAGGCGCGTAGCGACACCATTCGCGAGCCGCGACTCGGCATCCAGACAGAAACCGACTCCGGTGGCGTCTCGGCAAGCCTGGTAGTGCCGACGGGAGCGGGCGCTGCCGCCGGTCTCCGCGTCGGTGACCGCTTCGTCTCCATAGGCGACGTCAACATCACCAACGACGAGTCACTGGCCACTTTCCGCAGCCGCTACTCCGGTGCTACGGCGACGTCGCTGCCGCTGGTGGTAAGGCGGGCCGGTCAAACCCTGACACTGCAATTGCCCGTCAGGCTCACGCCGCGGGTCCGGACCACCGTCACACCGATCCCCAACGCCCCGGAAAAGGCCGTGCGTATCCGCGCGGGCATCCTGAGGGGATCGACCTTCTGAAACGCGATGTCGAATCGAGCTCTCCCCGTCCGACTAATTGGGGAGAGCCCTTTTCAGCCAACCCGGAGGATCCATGAAATACCTTTGCCTGATTTACGACAACGAGCAAGCGTGGCAGCAGTTCCCGGCGGACGTGCAGCAGAACTACATGGGTGAGTACCGCGCATTTACCGACAGCATCAAGAAGAGCGGCCAGTTCGTGGGCGCCAATCAGCTGCAGCCAACCCACAGCGCCACCACAGTTCGGTCGCGCAACGGCAAGCTCTCCACCACCGACGGCCCCTACGCCGAAACGAAGGAGCAGCTCGGCGGCTATTACCTGATCGACGCCAAGGATTTGAACGACGCCATCCAGGTCGCATCGCGGATTCCCTCGGCCAGGTCGGGATCGATCGAAGTTCGTCCGGTCGTCGAGGGGATGTAACCCGAGGAACAACGATCAGTGCCGGACGATGTAGCAGCGCACGTGCGCGACCGGGTTGACTCGCTTTACCGCTCGGATTCGCGCCGTGTGCTGGCGACCCTCATCCGCCTGCTCGGGGATTTCGACATCGCCGAGGAAGCGCTCCAGGATGCGTTCGCGGCCGCCGTCGAGAAGTGGGCGGAACAGGGGATTCCCGCCAACCCCCGGGCGTGGCTCATCTCGACCGGCCGATTCAAGGCGATCGACCGGCTGCGCAAGACCGAGCGGCTGGAGTCGACCGATGCATCCGCGCTCGACCGCATCGAAGCGGAGGCGGTCGCGGACGACGACGACGGCGTCGAGGATGACCGGCTGCGGCTGATCTTCACCTGCTGCCACCCGGCTCTGAGTCCCGACGCCCAGGTTGCGCTGACCCTCCGTGAAGTCTGTGGTCTCACCACAGAACAGGTCGCGCACGCTTTTCTGACGCCGCCGCCGACTCTCGCTCAGAGGATCGTTCGCGCGAAGAGCAAGATCCGGGACGCGCGCATCCCCTACGAGATTCCTTCGCGCGCCGATTTGCCCGACCGGCTCGACACCGTCCTCCACGTCATGTATCTCGTCTTCAATGAGGGCTATCTCGCCTCGACCGGCGCATCGCTCACTCGCTCCGATCTTTCGGCGGAGGCGATTCGACTGGCCCGCCTGCTCGTCGAGCTGTTGCCCGAGCCGGAGGCGATCGGCCTGCTGGCCCTGATGCTTCTCCACGAAGCACGGCGCGATGCGCGCACCACCCCCGAAGGTGAGATGGTGCTGCTCGAGGATCAGGACCGCGCGCGCTGGGATGCGCAGCGGATCGCCGAGGGCGTAGAGCTCGTCGAACGCGCGCTCGCCTCGCGACGATTCGGGCCATACACGCTCCAGGCAGCGATCGCCGCGGTCCACGCCGAAGCAGCCAGCGCGGCCGCCACAGATTGGGCGCAGATCGTGGGATTATACGACGTCCTGATGCGCATCGATCCGTCGCCGGTGATCGAGCTCAATCGCGCTGCCGCCGTCGCGATGCGCGATGGACCCGACGCCGGCCTGGCGCTGATCGACGCCATTCTGGTGCGCGGTGATCTCGTCGACTACCGGCTCGCCCATGCCGCGCGAGGCGACCTGCTGAGACGACTGGACCGGACCGGCGAGGCCATAAACGCTTACGAGCGCGCTCTCTCCCTCGCGACGCTGGATGCCGAGCGGAGCTTCATCAGCCGTCGGCTGGAAGCGCTGCGGGCTATTTCACCTCGATAATCCGCGTCGTCGTCGAGGCGGCCGCCGCGCCTGCCTCCAGCTTCACCGCGTACTTTCCCGGCGGCACCAGCGACAGGTCGAGCAGAACCGATCTGGCGGACAAAACCCCGGACGATCCGTTCTCCTCCCACCTGATGTTGATCGGCGTCGGCTTGGGCGCGATGCGCAGCGCCCGAAATGCGCGGCGGAGAATGCTTTCGTCGATGGGAGTGATCGTCAGTGAGATCGGGAGCGCGCTGTCGGCGGGACTGCGCCCATACAGCTCCCAGAACAATCCGATCTTCTGGTCGTGCCGAAACTGTGTGCCGCCGTGCGCGTGCGCGATCGCCTCATCCAGGTTGTTGGGCAGGGAAGGCGCGCCATCCACGAAAAGCAGATCGGAAACGGTGATCTTTCCGGAGTCGAGCGGGATCTCGGCGAAGCCCGACCTCCAGCGCGCGGCTCCGGAGCTGTCCCTGGCCAGGAGCTCGACGCCAACGATCTGCGATTTCCATGGCGTCGACACCGTCAACACGTTCTTCACCGGTGATTCTTCGACCCTCGTCATCGACGGCGTCGTCGATTCGTCGCCCATGGCGATCACCGCCGCGGCGAACGGCGCCTTGCCGAAAATCGTGTCGCCGGTGACGTCGTAGGCGGCGACCACTTTGGTGGAATCACCGCGCCTGAAACGCGCCACCTGAGCGTCGAGCCGGACGAATGCCCGCGCGTACGTCGGAGCGTACTGCTCCCGCGGTGGGAACTGGTAGATGTCGAATATCGAGTCCGTGATCAGAGCCAGGCTGTCGGGTGGTGGCTGGGTCAGGAAGAAGTGGTAGCCCGGCTCGCGCTCGTGTCCGCTGATCGCCGGCTGCGATTCCGCGTACAGACTCTGGCTGGGTTGCTGGGTCCACTTCTCCGCCCAACCGAAGCGCACGATCAGCTCCGCCATGTCGCCGCCCCAGCTCGACCCGTACGTGTTCGCCGCGTTGGTCTCCAGCGCAGTGTGCAGGATCCGCGAGTAATGCTCGGTGCGCCTGTCGTTGCCGGGGATCATGTACAGCGGATCGGCGACCCACCATATCCGCGCGTCGGTGGCCTCCCGTTCCCCGCACGGGAGCTTGTGGTAGGTGCCTCGAATGTCGTCGTCGAGAAGCGGAGAAAGGTTCATCCAGTGGCAGCGCGTCGGCGACGGCATGCCGTCGAGGGCGCGCGAGTAGGCGCTGTCTGAAGCCAGATACTGGCCGTCGACGTGCAGCGCGAGGCCGAGCAGTGCATCGCACCACCATCTGGTGGCGCGGCAGGATCTCGCGACAGCAATGGCGCTGGTGTCGTGGGTCTCGGTGAGGTACCGGATTCTCTGGCCGATGATCCAGTCGTCGCCGGGCAGCGTGTTCCCCGCTTTCTCCAGATCGCGCAGCAGCTCAGCGCGCGCCTTACGAATGTTCTTCCCCTCGTCGGGAATCACGTAATCCTTGAGGTTCGGATGCCATTCGCAGAAGCGGCCCACGATCAGGCAGTGATCGGCCGTGCCGGCGTAGAAGTGCGGCAGCATCTGACGGCGGCGCCGCTCGAAGCTGGCCTGGCGATCGCGGGCCTGCTGGAGGATTTCCGCCGAGTCGACGCGCACCTGCGGGTTGTCGGTGAACCTGGGCAGCAGCTGCGACTGCGACAGCACCGGCGATGCGATGGCTACCAGCGCCGCAACCGCGATCGTTACGAGCGGAACTCGGGCAGGCGTCCGTTCGTGACTCGCTGGGCAGCGAAGATCAGTAGAGGTGGCGAGGAGCGTATGACAGCACCGTTAACAGGATCGACATGGGGATATCGATACTATCCAGATGACCGACCTCGCATAATTACTGCCGGAACGCGCCGACCGCCACCACCTGACGGTCGAGGGGTAGCCTCAAGCGCTGTTGGGGGCCACCACGGCGTCTTCTACAGCCTCGACTTCCCTGCGGGTCTTCCACATGCGCCACAGGAAAAGGGCGTAAAGGATCAGGGCGATCGGAATCGCGATCTGGCGCTCTCGGAACTCGAAGAACCACCGCACGACGTCGAAGATCAGCGAATAAACGGTCAGCCAGAACGCCGGCCACAGAAAGGCCCGCTTGCGCATGATGATGCCGATGCAGACGATGGCCAGCACGATGGCCACGACCTGCTCGATCCACCACAAGCGGGTCTGAACCGCCAGGGCGTCGCGCAGCTTCGTTTTGCCGAGCGCGTCGATCCATCCACCGACGGTGAGCGCCGTGATCAGAAATGCGATGACGCTTCTGAAATTGTCACGGGGAAGCGGGTCGACCCGCGGCTGCGAATAAGTGGGAGCGGTCATGGAGTCATCGGGTTTGGTCGCCTGCCACACAATCAAGTTCCGTGCGCGGGGAGCGGTGCTCCCCCAGCAGTCAAGCGTTCATCCAGTCGAACCATCATTGGCTCCGCACGACCCTAGATTTTTCTCGGCGGCGACTGCCTGTCGCGGCCGAACGGATCCCCGATCAGCGCTTCGGTGTGGAGCGCGCACATCCACTGGCCGTCTCGGCGCACCCAGGTCGACGAATCAGAGGCTTCCAGTGTGAGCGGTTTTCCGTCGACGGTGAGCAGCTCCTTCACCCGGTACGCCGTGATCGCGACGTCTTCGCTGAGCACCTTCACCTGCATGTCGCTGAGCGTGAACTCGTGGAGGGTCCAGCCGCCCGCCTGCAACATGCCCGCGAATGCCTGCCGTGGAATGCGGCCGACTCCCTGCGCGCCCGTAACGATGCAGGGATCGTCGGTCAGACGCATTGCTGCCTGGATATCGCGATCCTTGATCGCCTGCCAGTATTGCTTCTCCAGATCCGCTAGCTGTGCTTCTATCGGCCCGGCTGACATCGGCGAAACCCCGTGATGGTCGAACTAGATTGCCGCAGACTGGCGAAATGGGCAAGCGGGAAGGGCGTAAGAAAACTTAGCATCCCTCTGCCCAGAGCCTTACGGTTGACAGCCCAATGGGAGCGAGCAACATCTTTAATCCATGACGATATCCGAGGCCGTGTTGCCCGAGTTCGACGCCGAGATGGAGACCACCCGCCGCGTCATCGAGCGCGTTCCCACCGCCAAAGGCGAGTGGAAGCCACATCCGAAATCATTTTCTCTGGGCCATCTCACCCAGCTCGTGTCCAACATGCCGGGATGGATTACGAACCAGGTCACGCAGACTTCGATGGATCTGGGCGGGTATCGCGGCTACAGCTACGAGAAGACCGAAGACCTGCTCAAAGCCTTCGACAAGCACGTGAAGGAGGCGCGCACGGCGATCGCAGCGGCGAAGGATTCGGATTTTCAGGTGATGTGGTCGCTCAAGCGCGGCGACCAGACCTTCTTCAGCGCCCCGCGAGCCTCGGTGGTGCGGCAGACGATCAATCACCTGGTCCACCACCGCGGCCAGCTGACGGTTTATCTACGCCTCATCGACGTGCCGGTCCCGTCGATCTACGGCCCAACCGCCGACGAGAAGATGCCGGGGATGTAGATAGAGAAACGGCACGGCGATTCCTGAGCGTGCCGCCGGTCTCTCAGGCGAATCGCTTGAGCGATCGCTCCCGCGCCTTTTTGATCTCGACTTCGCGATTCCTTGGCGGCGCGTTGGTGTGGAGAGAATGGATGAGTCGATTCGCCGCCGCCGTCACTTCGTCGACAGCCAGATTGAACGCCTCTTCGTTGGCCTTGGACGGCTTGGTGGCGCCGCTCAGCTTGCGGACGAACTGAAGCGCCGACGCGCGGATCTCGTCGTCGGTGGCTGGCGGCTCGAAGTTGGCAAGCGTCTTTATGTTGCGGCACATGCGGCCGATCCTCCGTTGGTGGTCAGGTAGCTCATGCTAATTTACTGCTCAGTCCAGACTGGTTCCGTACCCTACACTACAAGTAGCTCAGCCACGGGTTCCCGCTGCCCAATTTCTTTCGCGCGTACCACCGGCAGGCCGGGTAGAGAATTACCAGCACCGAGATCCAGATCAGGTACACCCACGGCAGACCCAGAGACCAGCCAGGAGGTTGGGTGATTGGAAAACGGTCGGGAGTCGGCGACTCGAACATCCAGTGCACCGCGCCGAAGCGCGCGAGGCAAACCGGCAGGGCGAGGGTGTGGATCACCACCACGTGCGCCAGATAGTAGAACATCGGCACCCGACCGACGATCAAAGCGGGCTGCCAGTATCCGCGCACCCCTCTGTCGAACGCGCGCAGCAACAACAGAGCCGGACCAAGTGTCATCAGCAGGAATAGCAGCGATGGCGGGTACTTGGTGGTGTTGATGAACGACAACAGAATGAAAGCCGCCGACTTCTGGGTCGACCACCTCGCCGGGTCACCGTACACATTCATCAAACGAAGAGCGATGAAGGCGGCCACCAGTCCGACTCCACAGCGGAGCAAGAATGCCTGGCGACGCTCGGCGG
>DASXGU010000204.1:0-2277 GCA_036488915.1 Gemmatimonadaceae bacterium
ACAACGATGGAAAAGCGGACATCATCAGCCGCTTCGGGCCGGATTCCGCGCACGGTAACGGTGGCGGAACGGGGATCGCCCTCTACAATGGCGCACTCTTCGCCGAGGAAGGTGACACGTCGTCGAAGCGAATCGCGCGCTACGCGCTGGCGACCGACAGCCTTACCCCTGCCACGACCGGTGCGCAGGTAGTCGTCAACGGACTGCCCGCGAAGGGCGATCACCCGATGCATCCCTTCGTCATCGATCACGGCGGCAACATTTTCATGGACGTGGGGAGTGCGACCAATTCGTGCCAGGTGAAGAACCGCACGTTGAACTCGCCGGGCCGCAACCCATGCACCGAGCTGACGACGCGTGCGGGAATCTGGCGCTACGACGCCAACAAAACGAACCAGCACTTCTCGCCCGCCGGGCGCTACGCTACCGGGATCCGGAACGCGGTGGGCATCGCCTTCGACGCCGGCGGTCAGCTCTACTCGACCCAGCATGGCCGGGATCAGCTCTTCGACAACTGGCCGAAGCTCTACACGCCGGAACAGGGACAAAACCTTCCGGCGGAGGAGCTGTTGAAGATCGAACAGGGCGGAGACTACGGGTGGCCGTACTGCTACTTCGACAACGTCCAGCAGAAGCTGGTGCAGGCGCCCGAATACGGCGGCGACGGAAAGAAGATCGGCGACTGCGCGTCGAAGAAGGCGCCCGAGGCGTTCTTCCCGGCCCACTGGGCTCCCGATGGTCTGGCTTTCTATACGGGAACCCAATTCCCCGAGCACTACCGGAACGGAGCATTCATAGCATTCCACGGCTCATGGAACCGGGCGCCCGGGCCACAGCAGGGATACAACGTCGTCTTCGTTCCATTCGCCGGCGGAAAGCCGGCCGATCCGGCGAAGTATGAGATTTTCGCCGACGGTTTCGCCGGCGCCGTCAAGGATCCGGATCATGCCGCGCACCGGCCGACGGGCCTGGCGGTTGGTCCCGATGGAGGCCTTTACATCTCCGACGACAAGGGTGGCCGGGTCTGGAAGGTGGTCTACAGGGGCCCGAGCAAGTAACGCAGCGAGTGGCGTAACTCAGCGGCGGTGGCTGTCGTCCTTGTAGTACGATCAGCGGCGATCCCAGAACATGGATCGCCGCTGATCGTATCTACCTGCAAAGGACAACCATATGAGTACGGTTTCGCGTCGCAATCGCGCTTCACTGCGCGCCTTTCTTGGCCTAGCCGGCAGCGCCTTCGTCGCATCCAGCTGCGGCGGCGGACATCACCTCGCCGAGTACCCGTTCGCCAGCCGGACCCTTGCGGTTGTTTACCTTGCGCCACCGTCGCCCGAGCTCCTGACCAGTTATTACGACCTCGGCAATTCGCAGAATCCGGTTGAAGCGGTGGTCCGTGCCGGCGCCGATGTGGCCCGCGAACGCGAAGGCCGCCGGGCCAATGCGAGGCTCGACAGCGCGACGTCGAGAATCGACATCCCGACAGTCCTGGCACAGCGGACTCTGCAGCGCGCCAGCAGATACCTCGGCACGCGCCCGGTTACCGACGAGAATCAGGCGGACTACCTGATGGAAGTGCGGATGCGACGGTTCGGCATCAATGCCAAAGCGGACGAAGCGGCGTATCTCTTCACCTTCGCCGAAGCCGTGCTAATCGACCGGCGCTCCGGTCGTGAGATCTGGAACGTCGACGTTCACGGACGCGACCGCTTGACACCCTACGTCCAGAGCACGAGTCCGATCCCCGGATCCGTCATCACCGCCAGCACGCTTGGCAGCGTCAGCGTCGCCGATTTTCAGGGCGCGCTCAACCAGCTGATGGATTATTCGTCGACCTTGATCACTGACGAGCTGCGCTCCGCGCTGAGGGACGTTAGAAACTAACAGCGCTGTTGCAGAGCCTCCCCGACGGACATAGGTTCGACCGGCTCGACAATCGAGCGTAGTCGTTCCCTCACCGTCAGGGAGGTTCAGATGGTCAGGCTGTTTCGTCCCACCCCGATCACGCTTTGCGTCGTTGCGACCCTGCTCGCCGGTTGTGCCAAGACTGAAAGTGGCGCAGCGGGAGACAGCGCCATCGCCTCGACGACCGCTTCATCGAGCAGCGTCACCACGACGACCCCGGTGGCAACCCCGATCAACCTCGCCGACGTCGCCGGCAAGTGGAACATGCGCGCGGTGCCGACAAGCGGCGCCGACACGAGCGCCACAACCTACGTGTTGACGGCGACCAGCGACACTTCAGGATGGACGCTGACGTTCCCGGGTCGTCCACCGATG
>DASXGU010000219.1:0-2060 GCA_036488915.1 Gemmatimonadaceae bacterium
GGCCGGGACGAGAGCGGATGGGCCATTCAGCTCGCCGAGCAGGTCGTGCATATGCTCCGCGGAAAGCTGCCGCACCTCCGGCAACCGTGGAATCTCGTCATCGTGGATGACGATATCGGCGGCCCATATCCGGCGCCTTCGCGGGATCCTCTCATCTCCGCGTTGCGCGCCGCAGGAGTCGATCTCTCGGTCAATGGCGAGCCGCCCGCCGACGGTGCCACGGTGATTGCTCTCTTCGGCGATATCCGTGCGTGGAAGGGAAGACCAGGGTATTCGTCCGGGGCCAAGGAGGCGGTGCGCCGCGCGCTCGAAGGGAAAGACGCCGATCGCCTGATCATTCAGTTCAGCCACCCACGTCTTGCCGCGGAGCTGGACGCCGACGCCCCGATCCTCTGCGCCTGGGGCGGTGAAGCGGTGATGCAGCGAGCAGCCGCACGCGTCTTGCTTCGTGATGTTGCCGCGAACAAGGCCGGCCAGAGCACGCGCATCGCATTATAGCGGTCAGCGCTCGTGGCGCCGCAAGGCAAGCACCGCTGACCGAGAGGCCCAATGACTGAGAGCACCGCGAGCGAGACCCCACCCCGGACATCGCCGTTCCGCATCTTCGTCCAGCCGAAGATGGCGACGCTGCTCGTGCTCGGCTTCTCGTCAGGTTTGCCGTTCTATCTGACCAGCAAAACGCTGCAAGCGTGGATGACGACGGCGAAGGTGGATCTCGCCACGATCGGATTCTTCAGCCTCGTAACGCTGCCCTACTCGCTCAAGTTCGTCTGGGCGCCGGTGATGGATCGCTACGTCCCTCCATTCCTTGGCCGCCGTCGGGGATGGGTGCTGATCACGCAGGTGCTGCTGCTCCTGGCGATCGCTGCGATGTCGCTGCACGACCCCCGGACCGGTCTGAAGATGCTCGCGATCAACGCCATCGCGATCGCCTTCTTCAGCGCGTCGCAGGATATCTCGCTCGACGCATATCGTACCGATGTACTTCGGGATCGCGAGATGGGCGCCGGCGCCGCGGTGTTCGTCATGGGTTATCGCATCGCAATGATCACGACCGGCGCGCTTGCTTTTTTTCTGGCCGACCGAATGTCGTGGCCGATGGTGTACGTCATCCTTTCGCTGTTGATGATCATCGGCATCGCCGGCACCTTCGCCGCCAACGAGCCCGTGCTGAACGACGCGCCGCCGAGGACGTTGATGGAAGCTGTGGTGCTTCCGTTCGCCGATTTCTTTCAGCGCATCGGCGTGCTGCGAGCGCTGTTGGTTCTCCTGTTCATTGTCGCCTATAAATACTCGGACAGTCTCGCCGGCAGCATGACGACGCCGTTTCTGCTTCAGGCGGGTTTTTCGCAGAGCGAGGTGGGCGCGGTCTTTCTGGGCGTCGGAGTCATCGCCACGATCGTCGGCGTCGTCGCCGCCGGTGCGGTGATGGGAAAGTGGGGGATCAACCGCTCGTTATGGATCTTCGTCGTCTTCCAGGGCCTGAGCAATCTCACCTACTACGGGCTGTCGCTGTCGGGAAAGAATCACGCGCTCATGGTGTCGGCCATCATTACCGAGAATTTCGGCCTCGGACTCGTGACGGGCGGAATGACCGCGTACCTCCAGAGCATGTGCAACAAACGCTTTACTGCGACTCAGTTCGCGCTACTCTCGAGTCTCATGGCCGCCAGCAGGGACATTCTCGTCGCCCCCGCCGGAAAGATTGCGGAATCCCTCGGCTGGCCTGGCTTTTTTATCCTGACCGTCGCGATGGCGATTCCGCCGCTGCTATTGCTTCCGTTTATCGCGCCCTGGTCGCGCGAAGTTCCGATCGGCGCCGCGTCTCACACAGGTGAGACAGTTCCGGCTAAGACCGCTCAATCTCCCCTGGCGCCGCGGCGATAGTCCGCTTCCGGCGTGCGCAGTCGAGCAGTGACCACTGTCACGTTGTCGGGGGCGCCGGTATGCATCGCCTCCTCGAGCAACGCCTTGCAGATCTCTTCAGGGCGCCCCGCAGCTCGCGCGATCCGTCCGATCTCCTCGGGTGATACTTGATTGGACAGGCCGTCGCTACAGAG
>DASXGU010000138.1:0-16018 GCA_036488915.1 Gemmatimonadaceae bacterium
GTTCCATGTTGGCGTTTCGCCGATGGCATCGCTCACGCTGGTCACCGCCGACAGCACGCGCACGAGTGCGCGCGCCGGCTGCACCAACTGCCTCGCGGCGGTGCCAGGATTGCCGCCTCTCGGCAGCTCCGATACTTCACGCGCCACCGACTACTCACCGTGGCTCTCGCTTCTGCCGAGATACTGGATTCCGACGTTCGAGGGCAGCACCACGGATGGTACTTCGTACGGGCTGGAGACTACCGGCGCCGACATCATCGCTCGCCACGCCTACACCCTCGAGCTCCTTCACAATCCACGATGGGCGGAAAATTCCGCGTGGCTGTGGTACCGTTACGCCGGCTTCGGGCTGCCCCTCGTCGATCTCTACGCCTCCCAGAACTACTCCAACGGTAACTTCAGATTCGTCAACCAACCCACCGGCCCGACTTTCGGGCTTGCCGAGCGCGAGCGAATCGTGTCGCTGATGACCACATTCACCAGGCCCCGATTCCGCAACTACACTGTCGCGTCCATAGGCGGTGAGCTGCAGGGCATCGCGTATTCGACTACGCCCGACACCATCCTCCAGCACTTGTCCACGTTCTACCGGCGTGGACGGAGCTTTCCGGCGATCGTTGGATCGGCGGGCTGGTCGAACGCGCAGCGGCCGGGGCTCAGCATCTCAGCCGAGGATGGAATCAGCGCCAGCGTGAGCGGCTGGCAGCGCTGGAGAGCGGGGACATCGGGCGGCCCGACGCGCACGGCGATCGGAGTGACGTCGATCTACAAGTCTCTCGACCTGCCGGGTTTTGCCCATCACGTGCTCGCGCTGCGAGCCGCGGGTGGAATCTCCGACGACCGCAGTCCCGACCTTTTTTCCGCCGGCGGCATCAGCGGCACCTCGCTCGAGGTATTTCCCGGCGTCTCAGTGGGACAACAGCGCAGAGTCTTCGGCGTCCGAGGCTATCCGATAGCGTCCGAAGCCGGCATCAGGGCCTACACCGCGACCGCTGAATACCGGGCGCCACTCCTGGCGCCGTCGCGCGGGTTTCGCTTCATCCCGGTGTTCATCGATCGAACTTCGCTGACATTCTTCGGCGAGACCGGGCGCGCGTTTTGTCCAGCGTCGGCGAATCTCGTCGATGGCGTCTGTACCGCGTCGCGGATCGAGAATCCGGTGATGACGTCCGCAGGTGCGGAGCTCAATGTCGACACCGGCCTGCAATTGGATCTACAGGCGCGCCTTCGCCTCGGTGTCGCGTTTCCGCTTGCCAATCGCGAAGTCCTCGGCGCCAGCCGTGCCCAGGCTTATGCGACGTTCGGGGCCTCGTTCTAGACACGTGAAACCAGGCAAACGCTAGTTCCTGACGGGCTTTTCCGCCTCCGGACCAGTTCCGGCGCGCGCGTGAACCGCAGGGGGTGGAGCTGGCCGGCTCATCCGATCTAACTGCAAGACTGGGGTGTATTTATAGAGAGAAAAGACAGTTCGCCGAGGTTCCCGGAAGGCGGTGCATGATATGCAGACCGTGGCGCGAACCGACGAATACCTCAACCGAAGTGGATAACTCCGCAGTTCGTATCTATTCGTGATGTGGAATATCTAAGTCATTGTCCTATAGCAAGATACGTCAACACTGGCGCGGACTCACGAATCCCGGTAGTATGCCTGCCCGCATCGAAACTGCTCGATGCCCAAGCGTGAAGTCCTGAGTCCATCGTCTTGTTATTGACAACCTTTTTTGTTAGCGGAGAGTTGTACTAATGCCCATACCTGCCGTGCCGCCCGAAGGCCAAGCCCAGTTGAATGACAACGCTCGCACCGTGATCAGCAAACGCTATCTGATCAAGGACGCGACGGGCACGCCTGTGGAGCAGCCGGAGAACATGTTCTGGCGCGTCGCGGGCACGGTGGCCGAGGCCGACAGACGCTATGGGGCGGCGGACAGAGAAGTGACGGGCATGGCCGAAGAGTTCTATCGGCTGATGGCCGAGCGTCGCTTCGAGCCCAACTCTCCCACCCTCATGAACGCGGGCCGACCGCTGGGACAGCTCTCCGCCTGCTTCGTCCTGCCCGTCGAGGACGCGCTGTCCAATGGCCGCGACGGCATCTACGACACTCTGCGATCCATGGCGCTGATCCACCAGTCCGGTGGCGGAACCGGCTTCGCGTTTTCCAAGCTGCGCGGCATGGGCTCGATGGTTCGCTCGACCACCGGAGTCGCATCGGGGCCCGTGTCCTTCATGAAGCTCTACGATGCATCTACCGACGCGGTGAAGCAGGGCGGAACCCGCCGCGGCGCCAACATGGGAATTCTTCGCGTCGATCATCCCGACATCATGGATTTCGTGACGTGCAAGGAAGACCTGACCCAGATCACCAACTTCAACATCTCGGTTGCGGTCACCGACAAGTTCATGTCAGCGGTGAAGGCGGGCACCAGCTACGATCTGATCGATCCGTCGACGGGTAAAGCTGCCGGTCAGCTCGACGCGCGAACCGTCTGGGACAAGATGATCGACGGTGCGTGGCGCACCGGCGAGCCCGGATGCTTCTTCATCGACGAAGCCAATCGCTACAATCCCGTGCCGCACGTCGGCCAGTACGAAGCCACCAATCCGTGCGGGGAGCAGCCTCTTCTTCCGTACGACGTCTGCAACCTCGGCTCGATCAACGTGGGCTACTACGTGAAGGATGGCGAGATGGACTGGACCGCTCTTGAGGGCGACATCCACCTCTCGGTACACTTCCTCGACAACATCATCGACGTCAACAAGTATCCGCTGCCCGAGATCGATGCGCTGTCCAAGCGCATCCGCCGCATTGGCTTCGGCATCATGGGCTTCGCCGACGCACTTGTTCGCCTCGGTATCCCCTACAACAGCGTCGAGGGCGTCGAGTTCGGCCGGCAGCTGCAGAAGTTCGTCGACGTCGAGTCGAAGCGTGAAAGCGAGCGGCTCGCCAACGAGCGCGGACCCTTCCCGGAATGGGCGAGATCGATCTGGGGTCCGGACGAAACGTGCGCGCGGGACGCCCGCGGCAATCGCATCCGGCCGATGCAGATGCTGCGTAACTGCAACGTCAACACCATTGCTCCCACTGGGACGATCTCCATCATCGCCGGCTGCTCCTCGGGAATCGAGCCGCTGTTCGCGGTTGCCTTCATGAGGAATCAGGCCGGCGTGCTGATGCCCGACGTCAACGAGGATTTCGTCTCCATCGCCAGGAAGGAAGGGTGGTATTCCGACGAGCTGATGGAGAGGATCGCGCGCGAAGGCCACATCCACTTCGAGGAAGTTCCCAAGCAGTGGCAGGCCGTTTTCGTCACCGCCCACGACATCACACCGGAATGGCACGTCCGGATGCAGGCCGCCTTCCAGGAGAATTGCGATTCCGCGATCTCCAAGACCACCAATTTCCCGCACGCGGCGACGCCGGAAGATGTGCGCGCCATTTACGAGCTCGCCTACGCGCTAAAGTGCAAGGGCGTAACCGTCTATCGCGATGGATCGCGCGACAATCAGGTCTTGTCCACCGGCGCCACCGAGCAGGCCAAAGCCGAGCGCGATGGACGCGCTGAGCGCGGAGAGCTGCATGGCACCATCGCCGAGCTCGAGGCCGAGAATGCGCGGCTGAAGCAGGCGCTGTTCGACGCCGAGGCGGAGAACCTCCAGCGGCGCGCCAAGAGGGCTCGTCCCGACACGCTCCGTGGAATCACCACCCGCATCGAGACCCCGCTCGGCACGATGTTCCTCAACATCACCGAAGACGATCGCGGCCAGCCCTTCGAGGTCTTCATCAACCTCGGCAAGGCAGGCGGCGCGGCGATGGCAGACGCCGAGGCCATCGGCAGATTGATCTCGCTAGCTCTCAGATCCGGCATTCCGATTCGCGAAGTGCACCGCCAATTGCGCGGCATTGCATCCGACAAGGCGATCGGGCTCGGACCGAACAAGGTGTTGTCCGTCCCCGATGCGATCGGCATCGCACTGGAGAAGTGGATGCGCGAGAAGCAGGGTGTTCAGCAGGACCTCCTCGGTGGCGCGCCCACGACGCCTTCTCCCGTCGAGATCGTTCAGCCGAAGCCGACATCGATCAGCTCCAGCGACGCGCCCCAGGCCCAGTTCGGTTTCGACGCGTTGAACCGGAGCGAATCCTTCATCGGCACGTGTCCTGACTGCGGCTCCTCACTCGAGTTCGCGGAAGGCTGCGCGAAGTGTCACGTGTGCGGCTTCTCGGAGTGCGGCTGAAGAGTGCTCACTGAAGGCTACCGGCCAAGCCACAGCTCCCAGCCGGTAGCCTTCAGTAGAGTCCCCTTCATTTCACTCCTCCGAACCAGCGGGCTCGCTTTATCCCCTGCTGGACCAGATCAGCCGGCCCATATTCCTTCCCGCGCTTCCACACGAAATCCATCTCGTCGTTCACCGCGGCCAGCGCGAAGCGCGATTCCTTGATCAGCAGGAACGCCGCGTAGAGCAAGAGCGCCGCGCCCGACAGGCCAAGGACCACGGGCACGATCGTAAAGCTGGAGTCGGTGACTGCGACGAGTCCGATCGCCACGCTCGTTCCGACGAAGAAACCGAGCGCCGCGTAAAGGCGCGACAGCGCGCGCTGCAGCAGTCGTGATCTTGTGGTCGCGTAATCGAGCTGCACGAAGAGCATCCGGCGTTCTTCCTCCCGACCATCGGAGCGCTGTTCGGTTTCTGCGCGCGGAATGAGGGCCGTCGAGATCTCACGGGTGCGGTTGACAGCTTTGGTCAGGCGGTCAGACGTCGCCAGGATCAGCGATCCGCACGCGGAGATGAGCACCGCCGGGGTGATCATCGCCGAAAGGACTGAGATCGCGTCTGGGAAGTTGGTCATACGCAGGGTGTCGGAAGCTCTTGTCGGCGGCGGCCACGGCAACGGCGCCCCGGGGCTCGTGGAAAGCTATGCATGCCCAAATCCGTTGTAACGGGGACGCGTCGGCAGTGACATATTTAAGCGTACGTTTACCCCGACAGGCGGAGAGCCATGGACGATAAGAAAATCGCGGCGCTGGCGAGGAAAAACGCCGCCAAGGCGGCGAAGTCGAACGCGCGAAAGGGATTCGGCAAGAGATACGACAAGAATCTCCCCGATCTTCCGTCCGACGAAGCGACGCTGAAGGAAAAGCAGGAGCACGAGCGGTTCTTCAAGGAGATGCGGAAGCGCGACTTCTAGTCAGGCTCGAGTTTGGCTAGACACGCGTCACGGTTGGACGCGAGTATCAGCGTCCCACGCTCCTTTTCTGGCCCGGCTGCCGAGCCGCGAAGGATGCGAGACCGGAATGTAGATCAGCTCTACCCCCGAAGCCGCGCGCTTGAGGAGCATTCCGCCGCGAGCCATGTCACCGTGACCCACGAACTCCCGGGGAAACAACAGCCGCTCGCCGAAAATCGGCTGAAGCACATCGACGTATTTCCCGGTTGCAACGCTGCCGAGGAGCACGACTTCGCAACCTGGTCCCAATTTGCCCGCCAGTCGCTCGGCGTCGCGCTCGATGGGCAGCCGGTAACGCGATTCGTCGGCTTCGATGGGGACTGCGGCAAATCTCTCCAGATCCCTGAGGCCGATGTGTCGCTCCGGAGGGCAAAGCCCATCTGTGGGGGTGATGATGTGCACTCCCGACGCCCGTCGCGGCGGGGGGTTCTGGAAAACCCGGGCGTAAGTGAGTTTGCCGCGGAAGTAGAGACCGCTGAGGAAGCTGAACACATCGCCAAGCGGAGCACCCTCTTCGCGGCGAATGCGCTTCGCCAGATCGAACTCGGCCCGTTCATTGAATAGAAGCGCGGCGCGCTTGCCGCCGCAGCTGGCTGGCGAGAGCAGGAAGATTCGGCGTGGCTCCACGGACGCATCTCCAGCAAATTTTTCGCCGCGATACAGGAGCGCGGGCAGCGCCGGAGAGTTAGAATTTAAGAGGGGGACGGACATGCCAAAGAATCCACTACAGGAACTTCACGACATCGGCCAGTCGATCTGGCTCGACAGCATCGACCGACGAATCTTGTTCGACGGCGAGCTGGACCGCCGCATCCGCGACGACGCGCTCACCGGAATGACGTCGAATCCGACGATCTTTCAGAAGGCTCTCGCATCCAGCAACGCGTACGACGAGCAGATTGGAGAAGTAGACGAGCAGGGTTTGACGACCTGGCAGATCTTCGAGCTGCTCGAGACAACGGACGTCCGTGACGCATGTGATCATTTCGCCGGCACCTACAGCTCGACGCGCGGCGCCGACGGCTACGTCTCGATCGAAGTCTCGCCCGGCGTCTCGAACAGCGCCGACGCGACGGTCGAGGAAGCCCGTCGCCTCTGGAAGACGGTCGACCGCCCCAACGTCATGGTCAAGGTGCCCGGTACGCCAGAGGGCGCCATCGCCGTGCGGCGACTCATCGCCGAGGGGATCAATGTCAACATCACGCTGCTGTTCGCGCTCGATGCGCACGCACGCGTGATCGAAGCCTACATGGCGGGACTCGAGGATCGCGTCAAGGCGAATCAGCCGATCGACGGCCTCGCGTCGGTGGCGAGCTTTTTCGTCAGCCGGGTCGACACCGAGATCGACAAGCGCATCGACGCCCTGATCGCCAAAGCAGCACCGGCCGAGCAGGAACGTCTGAAGATGCTGAAGGGCCGTGCCGCCATCGCCAACGCCAAGCTCGCGTACAAGTTGTTCACCGACAAGTTCGGCAGTCCCCGCTGGTCGGCGCTGGCCAAGAAGGGAGCGCGAGTGCAGCGCCCGTTGTGGGCCAGCACGAGCACCAAGAATCCGGAGTATCGCGACGTGATGTACGTCGAGGAGCTCATCGGACCCGACACCGTCAACACCATGCCGCCCGCGACGATCGATGCGTTCCGGGACCACGGCGGCGTCGAAAGGACTGTCGACAGGAAAATTTCCGCGGCGGAAGGTCTGCTCCGCGAAATCGAGGCCCTGGGAATATCTCTCGAGAATGTCACCGACAAGCTGCTCGTCGACGGCATCGCGAGCTTCCAGAAATCTTTCGACGAGCTGATCGCCGGGCTCGAGGCCAAAATCGGCTCACTCGCACCTGGCGGGAAGTGACCGGCATCTACACCCCCCACACCAAGATCGTCTGCACGCTGGGCCCCTCGACCGCAACCAAGGACGCGATTCGCGGTCTGATAGAGGCCGGCATGAACGTCGCTCGGGTCAACTTCTCACACGGCACCCACGAGCAGCACGCAGCGACGATCGCCGTCGTACGCCAACTGGCAGAAGAATCGGGCAAGCCGATCGCAATTCTGGGGGACCTCCAGGGGCCGCGCATCAGGATCGGTGATCTCCCCAGAACCATCACTCTGGCGGTCGGCGAAGATGTCGTCCTGGTGCACGAAGGTGAGGAGCGGAACGGCGAGATCCCCGTCACCTACGACCAGCTTGCCCACGACGTCAGGGTCGGCGATCGCATCCTGATCGACGACGGCCTGATCGAGCTCGTGTCGCTGGATGTCGGCAATTCGCGAGTGAAGGCCCGGGTGCTCAACGGCGGGCCGCTCAAGAGCCACAAGGGTCTGAATCTGCCCGGCATCCAGGTCTCCGCGCCGTCGATCACCGAGAAGGACGCCGCCGACATTCGGTTCGCCGTCCAGCAGGAAGTCGACTATCTCGCTCTCAGCTTCGTCAGGCGCGCGGAAGACATCGAGTCGCTGCGGAAACTGATCCCGAAATGGCTGCTGGTGGTGGCGAAGATCGAGAAGGACGTGGCGCTGCACAACATCGACGCCATCGTCCGCGCCACCGACGGCGTAATGGTCGCGCGCGGTGACCTCGGCGTCGAGCTGCCTTTCGAGGCCGTCCCCGGCGCGCAGAAGCGAATCATCCGGCTCGCCAACAGGTACGGCCGCCCCGTTATCACGGCGACTCAGATGCTGGAGTCGATGATCGAGCATCCGCGGCCGACCCGCGCGGAGGCGAGCGACGTCGCCAACGCGATCATGGACGGCACCGATGCGGTGATGCTTTCCGCCGAGACAGCGGCGGGTGCCTATCCGAGACTCGCTGTCGAGGCGATGACGCGCATCATCAAGGAGATCGAGACCCACCCGCCGACGACGCCGTTCGCGGGTGCCGAGCAGGCCGAGGGGGTTGTCACCACCGAAGGCGCGATCGCGGCGGCAACCGTAGCCGCGGTGGGAATGCTTGGAGCGCCGCTGATCGCCGTGTTCACAAAGAGTGGATTCTCGGCGCGGGTGGTGGCGTCGAAACGGCCTCCGGTTCCAATTCTCGCCCTCACCGACGAGGCAAGGACCTACCGTCAGCTGGCGCTGGTGTGGGGCGTGGTGCCGCAGCTGGTGCCGCACTGCGCGGATTACGACGAGATGATGGAGCAGACCAAGGAACTGGTCACCCAGCGCGAGCTGGCATCGAGCGGCGACAGGATCATAGTCACAGCCGGCGTGCCGTTCGACATGCCGGGGACCACCAATCTGCTGAAGGTGGAGACTGTCTGAATCTCACGTTTCTGGGCACGGGAACCAGTTTCGGGATCCCCCAGATCGGCTGCTCATGCGAAGTCTGCAGGTCGCCTGATCCCAAAGACAAGCGAACGCGGGTCGGCGCGCTCGTCGAGACCGACGGCGGGACCCACATCCTGATCGACACCCCGCCGGAGCTCAGGTTGCAGCTGATCAACGCTGGCGTCGGTCACGTCGACGCGATTCTTTTCACGCACGATCACGCCGATCACGTCCACGGCATCGACGACATCCGGGCGCTTTCCGACGGTGGCAACTCGCCCATCGACATGTACGGCCCTCCCGACGCGATGGAGCGGCTGACGAAGCGGTTCGCCTATATCTTCGACGAGCGCATCCGGCCGTTGCCCGGAACGACCAAGCCAGAGGGTCACGGGCATCCCGTTCCGCCGGGAAAGACGTTCCGGATTGGCGACGTCGACGTCACTCCAGTCGCGCTTCCGCACGGGCCCATCTCGGTTTACGGCTACCGGATCGGCAACCTCGGCTACGTCACCGACGCCAAGGAGCTGCCGGACGATGCCGTTCGCGCTTTTCGCGGCGTGGATGTGCTGGTTCTAAACGCGCTGTTCCGGACCCCGCACCCGACGCACCTCAGCGTTTCGGAGGCGGTGGCCGCCGCCAGGAAGGTGGGGGCGCGGGAAACGTGGCTCACCCACCTTACTCACCGGACCGCTCACGGCGAGCTGGAAAAGGAGCTTCCCCGCGGTATCGCTCCTGCATTCGATGGGCTGACCGTCCAGGTCCATTGAGATGACGCTTCGACTCGACTACTCCAACATGATGATCTCGCCCGGCGGGATCGATGCGAAGGCCTGGGGCGCCGCGCCTGAAAAGTTCGCCGCGGCGAAGTCAGGATTCGACGCGCTCCGCAAGAGCGGCGCGGTCGGCTTCGTGGATCTTCCCGCCGACCAGGGTCTCCTCGATCAGGTCTCCCGCTTCGCCGCGGGTGCGCGCGGGAAATACGACGACGTCGTGATCCTCGGCATCGGCGGGTCCGCGCTCGGCCCAATCGCGCTCCGCACCGCGCTCAGGCCAAGCGGCTGGAACATGCTCGACGAGAAGCAGCGGGGCGGATACCCGCGGCTCCAGGTTCTCGATAACGTCGATCCGGAAACGATCTCCGCGCTGCTCGACCGGATTTCGCTGCCGCGCACGTTGTTCATCGTGACATCGAAATCGGGGGGTACCGCCGAAACGATGGCGCAGTTCCTCATCGTGCACGACCGCATCACCGCCGCCCAGCTCGATGTGGCGAAGCAAATGGTTTTCGTCACGGATCCGAAGCAGGGCGCGCTGCGGCCGTTGGCGGAGCGTCTGAAGGTTCCCGCCCTCGACATCCCGCCCAGCGTCGGCGGCCGGTTCAGCGTGCTGACGCCGGTCGGCACGTTGCCGGCCGCTCTGATCGGCATCGACGTGAAGCAGCTGCTGCAGGGCGCCGGCGAAATGGCGAAGCGATGCGAGGCGACGGACCTCGCCCGCAACCCGGCCGGAGTTTACGCGCTGCTCCAGTGGCTGGCCGACACCGAGCTGCGCAAATCGATCGCCGTATTCATGCCGTACTCGGATCCGCTGCGCGATTTTGCTGGCTGGTTCGTCCAGCTATGGGCCGAGAGCCTGGGGAAAAAGCGAAAGGACGGCACATCGGTCGGCTCCACTCCGATCGCCGCCCTTGGCGCAACCGATCAGCACGCCCAGGTGCAGCTGTTCATGGAAGGGCCGGCCGACAAGACGCTGACATTCGTTGCGGTGAAACAGCGCGCGACCGACGTGAAGATTCCGGCCGGGTTTCCCGACGTGAAGGAGCTTGGCTACCTGACCGGTCACAGCCTCGCTGAGCTGATCGACATCGAGCAGCGCGCGACTGCCGGTGCTCTGGCCAAGCGCGGCCGCCCCAACATGACCATCCAGCTCGATCGGGTGGATGCCGCTCACGTTGGAGAGCTGATGATGTTTCTGGAGATCGCGACTGCGTACGCGGGGCAGCTGTATGGAATCGACGCGTTCAACCAGCCCGGCGTCGAGCTGGGAAAGCAATTCGCTTACGCCCTGCTCGGCCGGCCCGGCGCCGACGCCGCGCGGAAGGACTGGGATTCGCTGCCAAAGAGCGACCCGCGCTGGACGTTGTAGCACTCAACCCCTTGCGACCCCGCAAGACCCCGACAACTTTGAGATAAATGCTCGCAAATCCATTCGGTAAGGCTGTGACCGTCCATGACGGACAGGTCACTGTGCACGACGAATCGGTTCTCGCCTCGCCAGCGATGGACAAGCTCGTTTATACGGCGGTCTTCGGGGAGCCCGACGACCGTGAGGATGCCCGCTGGCTGATCTGGGAGATCGGCCAGAGTGTCGGTGTCCAGCCGTCATCGATTCACGATCTCTACATAGCGCGCGGTCGGGGCCAGGTCAGTGGCTTCACCGTGCCCGCCATGAACATTCGCGGAATGGTGTACGACACCGCCCGCTCGCTCTTCCGCTCCGCGGTGAGACTGAAAGTCGGCGCACTGATCCAGGAGATCGCGCGCTCCGAGATCGCCTACACCGATCAGCGTCCCGCCGAATACGTGGCGGTGATGCTGGGCGCCGCGCTTCGCGAAGGATTCCGCGGTCCCGTCTTCATTCAGGGCGATCATTTCCAGGTGAACGCCAAGAAGTTCGCCGTGGACCCCGTCACCGAAGTGAACGGAGTCAAGCAGCTGGCTCGCGAGGCCATCGCATCGGGCTTCTACAACATCGACGTAGATACGTCTACGCTGGTCGATCTCTCCAAGCCCAACCTCGTGGAGCAGCAGCGCCAGAATTACGAGACGGGCGTCGACATCGCCCTCACCGTGAGAGAGCTGCAGCCAAAGGGAGTGAACATCTCAATTGGCGGCGAGATCGGGGAAGTGGGAACCGAGAACTCCACCGTCGAAGAGCTGGTCACCTATATGGACGGCTTCAATCGCACGCTGGCGAAGCGGTCGCCTGGCACCGAGGGGCTGTCGAAGATAAGCGTCCAATCGGGCACCACTCACGGCGGGGTTGTCCTTGCCGACGGCAGCATCGCCGACGTCAAGATCGATTTCGATACGCTGGCGCGGCTGTCGAAAACCGCCCGCGAGAAATACGGGCTGGCCGGCGCCGTTCAGCACGGCGCGTCGACGCTTCCGGATGTCGCCTTCCACAATTTTCCGCGGACCGAGACGGCTGAGATCCACCTCGCCACCAATTTCCAGACGATGTTGTTCGACAACATCTCCGATTCTTTCCGCAACGAGATTTACGACTGGCTGCGCCAGAACGCCAAGGACGAGCGGAAGCCGTCCGATACCGACGAGCAGTTTTTCTACAAGACCCGCAAGAAGGCGCTGGGTCCATTCAAGAAGAGGTTCTGGGACCTCCCCGCCGACGTCAAATCGCGTCTCGCGCGCGCCTATGATGAAAAATTCAGCTTCCTTTTTACGCAGCTGGCGGTGACGAACACGCGCGACATCGTCGATCGCTATGTGAAGCCGGTCGAGCAGCACAGGCCGCAGCCGCATCCGGATCTCGCGGTCGTCGAAGCCGCTCCGGACGATGCCGATCTGAGTGACTGACTCCGGCGGTGGCGGCACCGAAGCTCAGGCGTTCAGAGAGATCATGCGCCGCGCGGGCCACGAAATCAGGAACGCGCTGAGCGGGGCGGCGGTGAACAGTGAGGTGGTGCGCAGCAGGTCGCAGCGGGACGGCTCCGCAAGAGAGCTGGCGGCGTTCGCCGAGCGCGCCGCGGCTCAGGTGAGCGAAGCGAGCTCGCTGTCCGACGGGCTTCTGGCGCTGGTCGGATCGGTGGTCGCGTCGCAGTCCGAGGGGAGCCTCAAAGCGGTGGGGGCCCACGGCGGCGCAAAGCGCATCGAGCTAATGCTTTACGGCGATTCTTCGACCGCGATTGCGTCCGACATCGAACGGTTGACGAGCCGGATCGGTGTCACCGTCGAGCAGGACGGACAGAGGGTTATATTAACAATCTTGCCCGAAGGAAAAAGCCATTCCAAAGACTGAGACGAAGCACCCCAAGGTACTCATCGCCGACGACGACCGTTCGATAACGGAAGGTCTCAGCGCGATCCTGCGCGATGAGGGATATGATGTCGCCGTTGCCGTCGATGGCCAGAAAGCGCTCGATCAGCTGGGCGCGGAGCCGTTCGGCGTCGTTCTCGCCGACCTCAAGATGCCAAAGGTCGACGGGCTCGGACTGCTGAAGGAGCTACAGACGCGGGCGATTCCTACGGAGTGCATCATCGTCACCGGACAGGCGACGGTCGACTCGGCGGTGCAGGCGATGCGCGAAGGTGCCTATGATTACGTCGAGAAGCCGCTCACGGCGGACAAGCTCAATCGCCTCAAGGCGCTGATTCCCAAGGCACTCGAGAAATTCAACGTCCAGCAGAAAAACCGCGAGCTGTCCTCCAAGCTCGAGGGACTCACCCATTTCGGTGAGCTCACCGGACAATCGGAGGAGATGCGCGCCGTCTATCAGATCATCGAAGCGGTCGCGCCTTCGAACGCCAGCGTTCTCATTTTCGGCGAATCCGGCACGGGAAAGGAGCTCGTTGCCCGCGCAGTGCATGCCAAGAGCGAGCGCGCCAAGGGTCCGTTCTTCGCTCTGAACTGCGCGGCGCTTCCCAAGGACATTCTCGAGAACGAGCTCTTCGGTCACGAGAAGGGCGCCTTCACCGGATCGGTCAACGAGAAGCCCGGCGCTTTCGAGATGGCGGATGGCGGCACGATCTTCCTGGACGAGGTGGCGGAGATGCCGCCCGACATCCAGGTCAAGCTCCTGCGCGCGATCGAGTCGAGATCGATCCGCAGGCTCGGCGGCAAGAAGGAGATCGAGGTCGACATCCGCATTCTGGCAGCGACCAACCGTGACCTGCAGAAGGCGCTGTCCGAAAACGATCTGAGAGAAGATCTGTATTATCGCCTGGCGGTCGTGGAGCTCTTTCTGCCGCCCCTGCGTGAGCGAATCGGGGACATCAAGCTGCTGGCGAACGAGTTTCTGGCGCGCTTCGCCGACCAGAACGCCAAGCACGTAACGGGCTTCGATGACGCCGCCTGGGAGTGGATCCTTTCATACAACTGGCCCGGCAACGTTCGAGAGCTGAAGAACGCCGTCGAGCGAGCGGTAATCATGAGCCGCGGCGACAAGATCAAGGCGGCCGACATCATGCCGCGCCACCTGCGTCGCGGCGCGGACGTGCAGACACCGATCACTCTGCAGCCGGGGGCGACGCTCGCCGACACCCGCCGCCAGCTGGTGCTCCGGGCCTTCGCCTCCACGAATGGTGACTACGCCCGCACGGCAGCGATGGTGGGTATCACGCCGGCTGAAGTGCGCGCGGAGATCGCCTCGCTCCTCAACGGGAGCAGCAGTGACCGTCAGGGCTCTCCGTCCGCGACCAACGGACACAAGCCGGCGGATCAATACGTTGCCGCGAGCAAACCGGCGAAGGCGCCAGTGAAGGCATCGGCGGCGCCGGCGCCCGCCAAATCCAAGGCCAAGAAGCGCTAAATGAGGTGGAGGACGCCAATGGACGAGCAAGACTGGTACTATGACGACGATGCTGAATACGCCGAGCCTTATCTCATCGTGGAGCGGCAGTCGGCGGGAATCGGCCCATTGCTGATCGGTCTCGCGCTCGGGGCCGGTGCGGCGCTGCTGTTCGCGCCGCAGAGCGGCGAGGAGACCCGCCGCGAGATCAAGCGCCGCGCGCGGCGGGCCCAGGAAGCAGCGCAGGATTTCGTCGAGGACATGAGCGGAACCGTCGCCGACAAGTTCAACGAGGTGCGCGCCACCGTCGAAGAGAAGATCGAATC
The DNA here is from genome assembly GCA_036488915.1 of Gemmatimonadaceae bacterium. Classification (GTDB taxonomy): domain Bacteria; phylum Gemmatimonadota; class Gemmatimonadetes; order Gemmatimonadales; family Gemmatimonadaceae; genus UBA4720. The sequence continues at coordinate 14,342 of DASXGU010000138.1, forward strand.
GACTCTCGATGCCGTCGATGACAAGAAACGGCGGGTCACAAGCGCCTTCCATGCCGGAAGGGCCGCAGCGCGAGATGCCCGCGGCGAGCTGGAGCAGCGCATCGCCGAGACGAAAGCAGCCTACAAAGAGAATTAAGGGGTGCCGCAGCGCGGGCTAGCGGCCCGGCTCGGCTGGCTCCTTCGCGACTACGCGAAGAGGGTCTGGGACAACAGTGGGGAAGACAACGTTTTTTTTCTGGCCGGGGGAATTGCGTTCAACATTCTTCTCGCCGCCGTTCCTTTCTTTCTGCTGCTGGCGACCGGTCTGGTGTACCTGCTCAATCAGTCCCCTGACACCACATCGGCGGAAGTCCTCCAGATCGTCGACAAGTTTCTGCCCCCGCACCCACCGGGTGACTCCGGCCCCGCGGCGAGCATCCTCAACGAGGTCATCAAGCGCCGGGGGTCGCTGGGAGTGTACAGCGCCGTCGGCTTCATCTGGTTTTCGACGCGGCTTTTCGGGTCGCTCCGGACCGTGCTGGCGGCGATCTTCGACATCGATACAGATCGTGGGATCATCGCCGGTAAAATCTTCGACATCGAGATGACGCTGGTCTCGAGCCTTCTTCTCGTGGCTTACACGGCACTCAGCGCATATCTGGCGATCGCGACTACCCGCGGTGTGGGTATCCTGGCGGATCTCGGGCTCCGTAAGGAGCTGATGGGACAGCTCGAATACAACCTCGGCCAGCTGCTGGCTTTCTCGTTCATAGCAATGATGTTTTTTTCGTTGTACAAATTCCTGCCGCACCGCAAGATTCGCTGGCGGACGGCTCTGATTGCGTCGCTCTTTACCAGCGTCCTGCTGGAGGTGGCCAAACGTGCGTTTTCCGCGTACGTTCGATCGTTCAACCCGGGGAGCTTTTACAGCGGCACAGTCGCTGCATTGGTACTCGTGGTCATTTGGGTTTATTATGCGTCCTTCATCTTCATAATCGGCGGTGAAGTCGCGCAGGTGTATGAGCTTCGCCGCGTGCGAAAAATGCAGCGTGAAGCGTTTGAGGACTGAGTTTCACCCACGATGTGTGCCGGGCCTTCCGGACGAAAAACCCCCTTGGAGGAGCGTCTCGTGCGCAAGTTCGCAGCGGTAGCGGCAGTGCTGGCGGTAGTCTCAATCTCAGCCTGCAAGAAGACTGGAGATGGAGAGTACCAGGTTGAAAAGCCGGTCGTCGGGACGCAAACCGACACGATCCACACGCCGACTGTCTCAGTCGGAACGGATACGGCCAAGGTCGCGGTTCCGAAGGTCGAAGTGAAGAAGGACAGCGCGACGATCAAGGTTCCGACGGTCCATGTGAATCCGCCCAAGAAGTAGAAGGAGCGGCTGGATGCAAGAAGCCCCGCCAGACCTGGCGGGGCTTCTTGCATCATGTCCTGCGGTCTGCGGATTAACCGCTGCGGCCTGCGGGCCAACTACAACTTCGTACTGCTGACTGACTGCGGATTGGGACACTAACTTCGCATTGAGGGCGTATTGCGAGCTACGCCTCGAATCGAAAAGCGGTGGCGGGACCGACTTTTGGTGTTGCTAGCTCGCAGACCGCAATTCGGTGCCTTGTCCGCAGTCCGCAGCCCGCAGCCTTTAGTCAGCAGGCCGCAGTACGTGCGCAGTACGCAGTTAGTCTCCCAACCCGCAGT
>DASXGU010000238.1:0-6005 GCA_036488915.1 Gemmatimonadaceae bacterium
AAGCTGTACGTACCGTCGATATTCCCGAAGGAGACGACGTCGAATATGTGCAGGAGCATCGCAACAAGCAACTGGGCCTGAGCGACACAGTGATAGCGCAAATCCGCCGCTACAAGGATGCGCTCAAGCGCAACCAGGCCATTGCCATCAACGAAGCCAGCGGCATCGCCAGGCTGATCGGCAGACGGCCCGACGCGGAAAGCATCTTCACCCGCGCCGGCACCATCGTCGCCGACCGGATGTACCAGATGATCTCGGCCACAACCCGTCAGGTGATCCACCTGCTTCCCGGCTTCATCGCCCGCCCGCTCGCCTTCCGGCAGGTAAGGAAGCTGGGTGAAAAATACCTCGGGGCGTCGGTGCGGCGCGTCGGCGCTTCGATCGTCGTCGGCATCACTGAATCGGTGACTTATGGCACGGCGCCCCGCGCCATCGGCTGCCTCTACTACGAGTCCGCGCTGCGCGAGATGCTCAAGCTCCTGGTGAACGGCGGGGGGATGATCGATCACGTCCATTGTCGCGAGCGCGGTGAGGACATCTGCGAGTGGCGCGCCGAATGGCGCGCCGTGAAAGGCTCACAGTAGATCGTCGTGTTGCGAACTGAAGAACTCCCCGCGCTGCAGTCGTCGCTCGCCAGCGCCGACCTCGACGGCTGGCTGCTCTACGATTTTCACGGGCTGAACCCCGTCGCCGTCGGCATGCTGCAGCTGCCCGGCATGACCACCAGGCGATTCTTCGTTTACATACCCGCGACAGGATCGCCGGTCGCCATCACCCACGCCATCGAGCAGGGGCCTTGGGCGGCGTGGCCATCGCAGTGGCGCAAGGAGAAGTACAGCAGCTGGCGCCAGCTCGAGTCGCTCCTCTCCGGAGTCGTGAAGGGCAAGGAAATCGCAATGGAGTATTCTCCCGGAGATGCCGTGCCCTACCTCGATCGCGTGCCCGCTGGGGTGCTCGAGATGGTGCGCGCAGCGGGCGCCACGGTCGTCTCGTCGGCCGATCTCGTCTCCACCTTCTACGCCGTCTGGACGGACGAGCAGCGCGCGTCCCACGAGCGAGCAGCACGCGCCGTCGCCACCATTGGCCAGGAAGCCATTCGACTCGCCGGGAGCCGGGCCGACAGCGCCAACCCGCTCACCGAATACGCGCTGGCGACGTGGATCCGGGAACGCTTCGACGCCGGCGGCCTGGAGACCGATCACGGCCCCATCGTCGCCATCGGGCCGAACGCGGCGAATCCACACTACGAGCCCACCGCGGAGAAATCGGCGACAATCAAGCGCGGCGATATCCTGCTGATCGACCTGTGGGCCCGGGAGAAGAATGGAGTTTTCGCCGACCAGACGTGGATGGGATCCCTCGGACACCCCAGCGATCGCGATCAGAAGGTCTGGCGCGCCGTGCGCGACGCCCGCGACGCTGCCATCGAGCTGCTGCAAAAGCGCATCGGCGCGCGTCAGGTCGTTCGGGGCGGTGAAGTCGACGACGCCGCCCGGGACGTCATCACAAAGCGTGGCTACGGCGAATACTTCATCCACCGCACCGGACACTCGATCGACCCCCGCGATCTGCACGGCTCCGGGCCGCACATCGACAACCTGGAGACGAGAGAAGACCGGGCTCTGATTCCAGGCATCGGGTTTTCGATCGAGCCGGGGATCTACCTCGCCGGCGACGTCGGCATGCGCAGCGAGGTGAACGGCCTCGTCGGAATCGACGGCGTTCTCATCACGCCGTCAGATTACCAGCGCGAGCTGCTGATCGCCTAGGGTCCGATGTAGCTCCAAACGGCGGGATCCTCGAGACCCAGCCGCCACAGCGCGAAAGACGTAACCCCTAGCTGCCTTGCGTCTCGAATGAGATTCTCCAGCAGCACTTCGTCGCTCACCCAGATCTCCCACCCTTCGGGCGACACCGCATGCAGCGTCGCCGATGCGTGGTCCCGCGTCAGCGGCGTGTTGGTCATCGTCGTCAGCCGGCGCGCGTCGTCGTAGCTGATCACTTCCGTCTCGGCGCTGCGACGCCAGCGATATCCGTATAGCGGGAACCCGGCGATGATCCGCGCGGCGCCGACTTCGGCGACGCGCACGCCGAGATTGCGGGCAACCCACTCCGGTGCTGCTATCGCCCCGGGCGGGGAAGTCGCCCAGTGCTGGTCGTACAAGACCGGAAGGATATAATCGGCCGATTGCAGGAGCAGCGCCGCCGGATAGGCAGCGGTGTCCCCGGCCGGCACGGCTATCACCACTGTCGTCACGCCGTGCGCCCTCACCGAGTCCGCCACGGCTTTGGTGACGGTGAGCATCGGATCGAGATCGCGCACCGTCATGCCCTCGAAGTCGATCACCACGCCGTGATATCCGCCTGAATCCACCAGCGCCGCAATCGAGCCGGCGGTCATCGCTGAAACCTGGGCGTTGTCGCCGAGGCCCCGCACGATCTCCGGATGAAACCTGCTGCCGAGATATGTGGTGATAAGCGCCATCGTCCGGCCAGCGAGCGCGGCACGGCTGCCAAGGGTGTCGGGATACTCGACGACGGGGCGGAAGCTGGTGGTATCGAGAGCGATCCAGCCGGTGATGATCCGGTCCAGCTGACCCGCATGCGCGAGAACGGAGGCGGTACTGCGCGGATCCCACGGGCCAGTGAAGCCCCAGTACGCCGGCCTGCCCCGCGGCTGCGACGGAAGGTGCGCGCACGCCAGGGTCGCCAGCAACGCCATCATCGCCGTCGGCCGCGATCGATTCATCCGGTGCGCGCGCGCAGACTTGTGTCGGAGCGGTCGACTCGGCAAACTCCGGCCTCATGAAACATCTCTCAACCTACCTCGCCATGCTCGCGCTCGCACCGGCAGTGCTCGAGGCGCAGGGCGCCGCGGACCTCGTGCTCACCAACGGCACCATCTACACGGTCGATAACGCGCGGCCGCGGGCTTCGGCGATGGCCGTGCGCGGCGGACACGTTCTCTTCGTCGGCTCCGACGCGGAAGCCAGGGCGCTGGCCGGTGCATCGACGCGTGTCATCGACCTTCACGGAATGACCGTGCTCCCGGGTTTCACCGATGCGCACGCACATTTGCTCGGGCTCGGCACAATGCTCGGGCGCGTCAATCTCGCCGGCTCGACGTCCTATGATGACGTCATCGCTCGCGTCAAAGCGTTCACGAAAGACATCAGGCCCGGTGAATGGATCCAGGGCCGCGGCTGGGACCAGAATCGCTGGCCAACGAAGGAGTTTCCCACCCACGAGGCGCTGTCGCGCGCCTTCCCCAACAATCCGGTCGCCCTCGAGCGGATCGACGGCCACGCCGTACTCGCCAACGCCAGGGCGATGGAGCTCGCGCACGTCAACGCCGCAACGCGCGATCCTTCTGGCGGTCGCATCATCCGACTTGCTTCGGGTGCGCCGTCCGGCGTCTTCGTCGACAACGCCAGCGGACTGATCGCGCGCGCGATTCCGGCTCCGACGCGCGCCGATACCAGGAAGGCCATACTCGCCGCCATCGCGGAGGCCAACCGCTGGGGCCTGACCTCGATAGATGATCCCGGCGAGAATGCCCAAACGATCGCGCTGTTCGAGGAGCTCGCCCAGGCCGGCAACTACAATCTTCGGAACTACGTGATGCTCAGCGACCCCGGCGAGCCCGGCTCCGCCGAGGCGCAGGGGAACCCGTACATAAAGCGTGGCCCGCAGAGTGCGCTTTACGACGGGCACATCTGGGTGCGAGCCATCAAGCTCTACGCGGATGGAGCGCTTGGGTCCCGCGGAGCAGCGCTGCTGGCGCCTTACACCGACGAGCCGACGAATTCGGGCTTGCTCGTTTCCCGGCCCGAGCACATCGAGGCGTGGGCAGAGCAGGGTCTTCGCACCGGATTCCAGATCAACGTCCACGCCATCGGAGATCGCGGCAACCGCATCGTCCTAGATGCCTTCGACTCGGCGCTGCGCAAATATCCGAAAGCGGACCATCGCTTCCGCATCGAGCACGCCCAGATCCTGAGCCCGGAGGACATCCCGCGGTTCGCCAGGCTCGGCGTCATTCCCTCGATGCAGGCGACCCATCAGACGAGTGACATGGGATGGGCAGAGTCCCGCGTGGGAGCGCAAAGAATTCGCGGCGCATACGCCTGGCGCTCGTTGCTCAACACGGGTGTCGTAATTCCCAACGGGACCGATTTCCCGGTCGAGGAGGTCAACCCGCTGCTGACCTTTCACGCCGCGGTCACCCGTCAGGATCCGAACAACCAGCCGGCGGGCGGGTGGTATCCTGAACAGAAGATGACGCGCCAGGAAGCTCTTCAGTCCATGACCATCTGGGCCGCCTACGCCGGATTCCAGGAATCGATGCTCGGCTCTCTGACTCCAGGCAAGTACGCCGATTTCGTCATTCTCGACCGCGACATCATGGAGGTTCCGGACACCGAGATTCTGGGAGCGCGCGTAATTTCCACCTGGGTGGGAGGCAAGGCCGTGTACCAGGCGAACTAGCGCGGCACATCGCTTGCCCCTCTATCCCGCGAACTTCCACTTCGGCTCGAACTGAATGCTCCGCCGGTTTTTCGGCTTTTCCATAATTGCCCTGTCGTTGATGGCGTGCTCTCGTGACGAGACCGCCTCGGCGCATCCCCGCACCGGTCACTCCGCCGACGACGATGGCGTCCCGCCGCGTCCGGCGGTCATCGCGCCCGCCGCGCAGCCGTACAAGATCGTCGGCGTCGCCACGCCGGGAACGATCATCGGCACGGTCGATCTCGACGACACGCCTCCATCTCCCGAGGTAATCCAGCCCACCGTCGATCAGGCCGTTTGCGGGCGCTCCATCGTGGCGAAGACGGTCAACGTGTCGGGGACGCGCCTCGCCGACGCCGTCGTCTGGCTGACCGACATCCGCGCCGGCAAGGGATTCTCACTCGTCCGGCGCGTCGATCTGACCAACGACAATTGTCAGCTCGATCCGTTCGTACAGGCGATCACCACCAACAGCACTCTCAACGTCGGCAACGACGATCGCGCCGTGCAGACGACGCGGTTCATAAACGTCGGAACCGGTAAGATCATCGCGATCGCCCCGTTCAACGATGACGGCGAAGTTGTCCCCGTCGACCGCTTCACCGAGCCGGCTGAAGTCGAGATCGCCTCCGAGCAGCACCCCTGGTCGCATGGCTGGATGGTGGTGCTCGACCACCCCTACTTCGCTCAGGCGGACAGCAAGGGGACCTTCAAGATCGATGGCGTGCCGCCAGGGAAATACCGGATTCGCGCCTGGCATCCGGCGATCGGCTATGCGGACGACAGCGTCACGGTTTCAGCGGGCCAGCAGGTGAGCGTTGCCTTCCGAATTCGCCGCACCGCTCCCGCTGCGCCTTCAGTCGTTGGTCCGGCGGCGACGCCGACAGCGTCGAGCACTCCGGCTATTCCGATACTTCCGACGGCTTCGAGCACGCCCAGCTCGTCTGATTCGACGCCACCGCCTTCGCGGTAGGCGTCAGCCGACCAGTACGTCTGCCGGCCGGAACTGCCCGCGATAAAGGCGAGAGTACACACCCTCGGAAGCGAGCAGATCCTGGTGTCTGCCTTCCTCCACGATCACGCCGCGGTCGATCACCACCAGCCGGTCGGCGCGAAGCACGGTGCTGAGACGGTGGGCGATGATCAATGTCGAGCGAGCGCGGAGGAGCTCTTCCATCGCCTGCTCCACCAGCCTCTCGCTCTCGGTGTCGAGGCTCGAGGTCGCCTCGTCGAGAATCACCAGCGCCGGGTCCTTGAGAAAGACGCGGGCGATGGCGATTCGCTGACGCTGCCCGCCGGAAAGCTTGACGCCGCGCTCACCGACTCTGGTGTCGAAGCCTTCGGGGAGCCGCTCGATGAACTCCACGGCGTGTGCCGCTTTCGCCGCGGCGCGGATGGCTTCTTCAGGCGGCCGCGTTCCATCTTCGGCGATCGCGGCGTAGGCGATGTTTTCCCGAATGGTGCCGCTGAAGAGCGTCGGCTCCTGGGGCACGATC
>DASXGU010000140.1:0-9230 GCA_036488915.1 Gemmatimonadaceae bacterium
GCGGCTTTTCCCCGCTCGCCGCGCGTGACCGGCTGATAGCTGGACCGCTCTATCGACCGGCCAGTCGACGCCAGCATCGCCATCGCAAAGCCAAGCTGCCCCTTCATTCCAGACAGCAAGGTGGGGATCGGGGTCGCGGCCAGCAGTCGCGAAAAAAACATCGCCGGCCGCAGCAGCCACTCGCGCGCGAAGACAAAGAGAATCAGTCGCGCAACGAAAGGTGTCGGCCGGCTCTCGCGCAGGGTCGCGCGCGTCGCCTCGAGCAGCTGGCCGTAGGGCACCCCGCTCGGACAGACCGGCTCGCAGGCTCGGCAGCCAAGGCACTGATCGATGTGCTGTTGCACGCTGGGATCGGAGGGCGCCACCGTACCCTCCAGCAGCGATCGCATCAGGAAAATGCGGCCGCGCGGACTGTCGTTCTCGTCCTCGAGATTGAGGTAAGTCGGACAGGCCTGGAGGCAGAAGCCGCAGTGCACGCACGCATTGATTCCCGGCAGCGCATCGGCGAGCGGAGTGCCGGGCAGCGCGCATCCAGGCATGTCGTCGGGAGGCAGCGGATCGGCGGCGGGAGGATTCGTCGGCAGCGCCGTCACGTCAGGTCGCCCATTATCCCGGGGTTGAGGATGTTGAACGGGTCGTAGGCTTTCTTGATACCCTGCGACAGCGGATCCAGTACCTCCGTCGGGAACAAAAGCCGCCACACCTGTTGATCCAGCTTCTCGTACACCACAGTGGTGGACTCACTCTTCTCGATTCTCAGATCGACCGACATGTTCGGCATCAGCTCTTCATGGTCGGACGCGGCGAGCAATCGCAGTATCCCACGTCGCGGATCGACATACGTTCCAATGCCGGGCATATCGTCGGCAAGAATCTTGGCCCCGACCGCCAAAAAACGGCGCGTCAATCCGGAAATCCTGATGGCGGTGTGCGCGCCCCGCTCCAGCTCCCGCAGGCGTGTCCAGACATCGGTTTCAACTTCCTCCGGCATGAATAGCTGCGACAGCGCGCTGAGCTGTGCGCGCACGGCCGAGTCATTGCCGCCGAAACGCATCAGGCAGACCGAGCGTTCGCCCAGCCCCAGACCCCGCGACGCAGAGCGGCTGAGAAGGAGCAGTGCGTACGGCGCCAGCGACGCCGTCACCAGCGCGTTGATCATCGAAGCGACATGCTTCTCGCTGCCTTCCAGCGTTATGGCGAAGGTGCGATCCATCCGGGGAAGCGCATACAGCCTGAGTGTCACTTCGGTAATCACGCCGAGGGTGCCCCACGATCCGGTCATCAGTCGCGACAGATCGAAGCCCGCGACATTCTTGACGACTTTCCCACCGCCTCGAATCACATCGCCGCGGCCATTCACGAACTCCAGGCCGAGCACCAGATCGCGGGGCAAGCCGAAACTCGAAGCCAGCGGACCGGCAGATGCCGTCGCAATCGTTGCTCCGATCGTCCCATAGGGCGGACCGTATGGATCGAGCGGCAGCCACTGATCATGCTCCCGCGTAATTCGCTCGATCTCCGAAAGCGTCGTTCCGGCGCGGACCGTCAGGGTCAGGTCGCCGGGCACGTAGCTCACGGCCCCGGTGTCGTCGCGGAGCGAAAGGGTCCCGTCCGCTTTCACCGGCCGGCCCGCGTCGAGCCACGTTCCTCGTCCAGCGATACGCAGTGCGCTGCGTGCCGCGGCGCTTTCCTTCACCGCCGCGACGACGGCCTCGGTACTCACTCGGCGGAGGGCCGAGCCGGCTCAGCTTCGAGCGGCTGCGCCTCGCGGAGCCCCGTGGGCGATGAAACGTGAAGGCGATCGCCGGGGACAGCCTGCCACTCCCTGCAGGAATGAATCGGGACGACCTTCCCCGGATTGGATCGGCGCTCCGGATCGAACACGCTGCGCAGCTCGCACATGGCATTGAGCGATGGCTCGGAGAAGATCTCCTCCATGTAGCCCATCTTGTCGAGTCCGACGCCGTGCTCTCCGGTGATGCTTCCCCCGGCGGCGATGCACGCGCGCATGATCTCCATCATCGCCTTGTGCACGCGCTCGCTCTCGGCCGGATCATCGGCGCTGTAAGCGATGTTCGGATGGAGATTGCCATCGCCCGCGTGGAAGACGTTGCAGACCAGCACCCCGTACTTCTCGCTGATGGCGTGAATGGTGGCGAGGATCTCGGGCAGCTTCGTGCGTGGGATTACCGCATCCTGGACGATCAGGTGGGGCGCCAGACGTCCCATCGCTCCAAACGCTTTCTTGCGGCCCTGCCACAGCTTCATCCGCTCGGCGTCGTCACGCGCGACTTTCACGTTTCGCGCGCCGCCGTCGAGACAGATCCGGCGGACGGTCTCGAGGTCGGCGGTGACACCCGCCTCCAACCCATCCAGCTCGACGAGGAGAACGGCTTCCGCGTCGCGGGGATAGCCGGCGGCGTAGATGGAGTCCTCCACCACTCTGATGGTAGGGCCATCCATGAACTCGAGGGCAGCCGGAACGATGCCTGATGCGATGATCGCCGATGTGACGTGCGCTGCACTGTCGATCGACATGAAATCAGCGAGCAGCGTCCTCACCGTCTGCGGCTTGGGCGTAAGCTTGACCGTGATGTCGAGCGCAAGCCCAAAGCAGCCCTCGGAGCCGACGAAGGCGCCGCGCAAATCGTAGCCCTCGCACTCGCCCGTCCTGCTGCCCAGCTCGACCACTTCGCCATTCGGCAAGACGACGGAGATCGCCAGAACGTGATTGGATGTGACGCCGTACTTGAGGCAGTGCGGACCGCCCGCGTTTTCCGCGACGTTGCCACCGATGGTACAGGCCGCTTCGCTCGACGGATCCGGAGCGTAAAGCAGTCCGTGCGGTGCGACGTGCCGGTTCAATCTGAGGTTCACCACCCCTGGCTCGACGGTGGCGCGGCGATTCTCGACGTCGAGCGACAGGATTTTCTTCAGGCGGTGCAAGCCGATGACGACGATGTCGTCGGCGAGAGCCCCGCCGGATAGACCGGTTCCGGCCCCGCGCGGAACGAAGGACAGCTTCTCCGCGGCCAGAAGCCGGACCACTGCGACGGCTTCGTCACGTGATCCCGGAAACACCGCCAACCGCGGCTGCCGGCGGTAGCCAGGGAGGCCGTCGGAATTGTAAACGAGCAGCTCACTCTGCCGGAGCAGGACGTGCTTGTCGCCGACGATCTCGGCGAGGCGGCCGGCGATCCCCGATTGCCCGGATGAACTTTCAGCCGCTCGCGTCGCGGACTCGGTCATCCCTTGAATTTAGCTACTCGGCTTCCTCCGGCGGGCCGACCACCAGCCGCAGCGCGTCCCGCTCGATCCTGTACCGGAGGGGCGTCGGCATCATCTTGAGCTCGCCGTCGAGGCCGACCGTGGTGCGCGAGCGACTCAAGTCGATTTGACAGCTGTCGACAATGAAGTCGTTGAAGTCGGGCAGCCTCGACGCTTCCCTCGTACCCTTGGCGATTGCGGCAAGCGCCACGGTGAACAGTCGGGCGCGCCCGCGCCCGCGCACGATCATCACGTGCAGTCCGCGCTTACCGTTTTTCACCCTCCTGCCCAGGTCGGGCATCTTGAGCTCGCGCTCACCGACACCGATGAAAACGAGCGACGACCGGTAGCTCTTTTTCACGCCCTCCACCTCGAGGGTCACCGTGAATGTGCGGATTTGTTGGAGCGTTTTGAAGAACGCCGCCACACTGGCGAGCGTGTATCCGACGTGCTTCTCGAACCGCTCTCTGTCGCGGACGAAGGTCACGTACGCGCCGATCGAGCTGGTGTTGAGAAAGACGCAATCGTCGATGTACCCGATGTCGGCGCCTGTTACGACGCCGTCGCGAGCGACGAGCGCTGCCTTGCCCAGGTCGGTGGGGATGTTGTGGTCTTTGGCGAAGTGGTTGAGCGTTCCGCCAGGCAGAATCGCCAGCTCGATTTTGGTGTTGGCGACCAACGCCGCCGCGGTGGCGATGGTGCCATCGCCTCCCGCAACGAGGACGCGTTTGGTGCCTCCGTCGATCGCCTGTTTGAGCCGCCCTTCGAGATCCTTCGGATCTACGGCGTCGAGCTCGAAGCCGACGGTCTCGATCGCTTCTCTCGCCTTTTCGGCGTTACCGCATTTGGAGTTGAGAAAGGCCTTGAGAGGGGGCACGAGCGGGAAGGGGGAAGTGGGAAGAGGGAAGAGGGAAGGGGGGAAGCTGGAAGCTGGAAGCTGGAAGCGGGAACGACGGGCTTCTATACAAGAAAGACGCCGACTTGAATTGGCCGGCGTCTTATCCAACTGCAGCTGTCAGTTTCGCTTCCCTCTTCCCGCTTCCCGCTTCCCTCTAACTCCAGAACCCGGCCAGCGCCGAGCCGTCGGGGGACTCGCGCAGCTTCTCGAAAGCGCGCTCACGGATCTGTCTGATCCGCTCGCGGGTGACACCCATCAGAGCACCGATCTTCTCGAGCGTCATCGCGTCGGAGCCCTGCTCCAGACCATAGTACAGGTGCAGGATTTTGCGCTCGCGAGGCGTCAGATACTTACGAAAGACGCGGTCGATGAATTCGCGCATCAGGTGGAAGTCGGTGACATCCTCGATCTCTCCGCCATCGACGCCGGCGAAGCGCTCACCGAGGGTGCAGGCCTCGCGGTCCGAGCGGTCGATCGGCGCATCGAGAGAGATCTCGGTCGCCGACATCTGCTTGGCAGAGCGAACTGCGTCGGGAGTTTCTTCGAGGAGGCGGCCGATCTCGTTGTCGGTCGGGTCGCGCTTTAGAACCTGGGAGAGAACCGTCTGTGCGCGGGCGAGCTTGATCAGCTGCGAGTTCTGGTTGAGCGGGATTCTCACGCTCCGTGTCTGCTCCGCCAACGCCTTCAGTACCGCCTGCCGGACCCACCACACTGCATAAGAGATGAATTTGACGCCCTGATCCGGATCGAACTTCCTTACCGCCTTGAGCAACCCTTCGTTACCGATCGCTACGAGCTCACCGAGGTCGAGTCCGTGGCCCTGGTACTTCTTTACATACGAGATCACGAATCGAAGGTTGGCGGTGACCAGCCGCTCAGCTGCTTTTTCGTCTCCAGCCTGCGCGCGACGCGCAAGTCGACGCTCTTCCTCAGCGTCGGTAATCAGTGGGAGCTTCTGTATGTCCTGGAGGTACTGGTCGAAAGCGGTGGAGGGGGAAGAACGGAAGAAACCTTTGGATCTACTCTCGCCCGTAGTCTGCATAAGCCTCTGGGTAGAGACATTATTTCGACGGACATGCCTGAGGTGGCGCGCCCGGCTTCCGATGGACGCGCACGTTAACTATCGGTGTGCTCAGCAGTCAACAGCCAATGTTCATGCCACAGGCGGGCTTGGCGGATCTTTGGGCTTCGTTCGGGTGGTGGCCATTACGATGGCGATTCCGATCAGAATGATGCAGCCGACGATCACCCAGGTCTGTGATACGCCCAGCAGAATCGCCGCGATGGCCAGACCAATGATGAGGACGATGAATCCGATCAGGTAGGTGCTGAACGAGGACATGGAAGTCTCGGGGTTGGATTTTCGAGGCAGGAAGCGAGCAAGTGTAAGGCCAACCAACGACCAGCGGCGAGCGTGCTGCTAGCGCTTGGCCAGGCCGTCCCAGCGAGTTGGCGCGAGGGAATCGTTCGGAACTCCCTCGACGTCACGCGCCACGAGCGTTGCGCTTCCCCAATGGCGGCCGAATCTGGCGGCCTCGTGGCAGTCGGGATTCCAGATGTCGAGGGTCGCGCCGAGGACGTTGCCACCGGTGTCGTCCACCAGGTAGCGGCCCAGATAGTCATCGCCCAGGTACACATCGACGTAGCGCGAGAGGGGGAAAATGCGCGGATCGGCGGCGACGATGCCATGGCGGGTCTGGCGGCCACGACGCGTCTCACCCTGCACGCAGTACTGCGTCAGCGATACCGGGATCGTAACACCGTCCTCTGCCCGCGCGAACTTCGACGGAATGAGCGGGATGATCCCACGCTTCATCTTGATCGCCTCGTGCGCGGTGGCGCGAACCACCATGCGGGGGAAATCTTCGACGCCATTGGCGATGGGCCTGGTGACCGCTTTCGTCGCCTTCGCCACCTTGAAGGCGGTGCTCGGGATGGACCGCGCGGCCGCCTTGGCGACTTCCTTGATCGGCACGCTCAGCATTCCTGCCCTCTCGTGCACGGACTCGATGTCCGCCAGGAGGTTCGGCTCGAGCGGACCGACGCTCAATGTCGGAGCGTCGTCCTTCTCCGGGGCGATCGGGGCCAAAGAGGGAAGGGCGATGGCGCCCGTTCCAATAAGTGCCAGGGCAAGCGTTACAGCCATGGCGGTGCGGATGACCTCCGAGCGCGGGCGTTGGACGCGCCTCACGGCGCTCGCTTCCGGAGTGGGCTGAGAGATTCTGCGATTTTTCATGCGAGCACCTCCCGTAGTTGATCGTCACCGACCGGTACCGTCCAACCAGTTTCCGCGCCGGCCATCGCCCCGATCCGGAGCGGCAGCGCAAACCGCGTCTTGCCCGACAGGCCCTTCTTGTCAGCCCTCATCGCGTCGATGAGGGCCTTTCGGTCCAAGCCATCCGGGAGCTCGGTGGGGAGACCGGCTGCCGCCAGCGTTTTGGAGATCGTCGCCGCGGTCCCTGGCTCTGCCACGCCGATGCCCTCGGCGAGCCTCCCCTCAAGCGCCATCCCGATCGCGACCGCCTCCCCATGGAGCAGGGAATAGCCGCTTACCAGCTCGACGGCGTGGCCTATTGTGTGGCCAAAATTCAGAGTTTTTCTTAGGCCTTCCTCCCGCTCGTCGCGCGAGACTATTTCGGCCTTGATCTCCACGCTACGGACGATGAGCGCGAGCATACTGTCACTCGTTCTACCATCCGCCGACAGCAGTCCGGAAGCCCTGCTGGCGACCTCACGAAGATAAGGCTCGTCGGCGATTACGCCATGCTTGACAATCTCTGCAATTCCCGCACGCATTTCCCTAAGTGGAAGTGTGACAAGCGTTTGCGGGTCTACCATAACATTGACGGGGGGGTGGAAAATTCCGACGAGATTCTTTCCCGCCTGGGTATCGACCCCGGTTTTTCCCCCGATCGAAGCATCGACCATCGCCACCAGAGTGGTGGGGATTTGAACGACCGGAATCCCACGCATGAAGGTCGCCGCGACGAACCCGGCGAGGTCGCCAACCACCCCCCCTCCGAGCGCCAAAACCGCCGAGTCGCGACCGTAGCCTTTGGCGAGCATTTGGTCGGTCAGGCGAGCCCAGACATCGCGGGTTTTGTTGCTCTCACCGGCGGGGATCGAGAGTATCTCGACAGAGCCCTTTTCGAACTGCCGGGCAACCTTTTCCGCGTATAGGCCCTCCACGTTGGAGTCGGTGATGAGGGCGTAGCGGTGTGCAGGGGCGGAGGTCCGGACCGTCTCACCTACACTGGCGAGGAGGCCGAAACCCACCCGGATCGAAGTCCGGCCCAGCGGGATTTCGCGAACTACCAGGTGACTTCACCCGCGCCAGTCATGACGTTGGCGACACGTGCCAGGGTGAAAAGAAGGTCGGAGAGCCGATTGAGGTAGATCACGACCAGCGACGGGATCTCGACGGTGCGCCTGAGGCTGACCACCCGGCGCTCGGCGCGTCGGCAGACCGTACGGGCGACGTGCAGCTCCGCGCCCTTGAGGCTGCCCCCGGGAATTATGAACGCCTTGAGCGGCTCGAGCTGCTTGTCGCACTCGTCGATGGCGTGCTCGAGGGCCTCGATGCGGCGCTCGTCGATGTTTGCCTTGGCCAGGTGCTTGTGCATTTTGTCGAGATCGGGCGTGGCGAGGAGCGCGCCGATGCTGAACAGATCGCGCTGGATGGGGACGAGGATCTCGTCGATGCGCGGTAGCGGCTCCACGGCGCGCGCCAGGCCGAGGACGGCATTCAGCTCGTCGACATCGCCATACGCCTCCACGCGGGGATCATCCTTCAGAACCCGCCCGCCGCCAAAGAGGCCTGTGTCGCCGGCGTCGCCCGTCTTTGTGTAGATGCGCATTCCGGAAATCTACGCGGGAATCGAGGACGGATTGCCTGCTACGCCCAAAGTCCCCCCAACAGGTAGTTTTCAGGTCAGTCCTCCACTCGAATCCCTCATGCGCCTGCCCGACGAGAAAGACCTGCTCGACGAAGACTTCCCGCTAGGCGATGGCACCGCCGTGACCGCGGCAACCGTGTATTGTCCCTACTGCAATGAGACCGTGGAGATCTCGATCGACCCGGGCGGCGGCGAGGATCAGGAGTACGTCGAGGATTGTGAGGTTTGCTGCCAGCCGTGGACGGTAATGGTCCACTACAACGGAGATGGGACGGCCGCCGTCAGCGTCGCCCCGCTCGACCAGTAGCTCGCGCCGCCCATTCCGGCTCGAGGATGGAGTAAAGCGCCAGACTCTCGAAACGCTCCCATTTGATCGCCCAATCGCGCTCGATTCCCTCGGGTTGCATGCCGAGCTTCTTCATCACTTCACCCGAAGCGGGGTTGCGTAGAAAGTGGCGGGCCTCAATCCGGTGGAGTCCCAGCACTTCGAAGCCAAAGTCGACGAGTCGCCGGCTCGCTTCGGTGGCGTAGCCCCGGTTCCAGCTGTCGACCGCAATCCAGTAGCCGAGCTCGGCGCGCCGGTGCTCGCGCTTGATCATGAGGCTTATGGCGCCGACGAGCCTGTTCGTTTTTTTCTCGGCAACGGCGAAGGTGACGCTGGTTCCCTGCGCCCACGCGGGAGCGTGCAGCTGGATCCACTCGGCGGCGGCGCCATGCGGGTAGGGGTGCGGGATGTTGAGGGTGGTGTCGGCGATCTCGCGCATGCCCGCGTGTCGCTCGACGTCGAACGCGTCGTCCTGAGCGAACGGGCGCAGGGTGAGACGATCGGTGGTCAGCGTCGGTTGAATGTCGCCGCTTTCTTTCATCGATTACTTCCTCGCCGATGTTGCACAAGTCTTTGCTCGACCGAACGGTAACGTGGTAAGGTCGTAGCGCGCTCACCTGGGAACGCTTTGGGGAGTTACTACACGAGTCCAACCGTAACGCGGTAAGGGGTGGGGGTAGCATGGTTGCCGGGGACCGGTTAACCGCGACTGTCCTGACTGGCAGCATCGTCTTTCCCCGGCACCAGGTGACCGTGCTACCCCCACCCCTTACCGCGTTACGGTTGGACTCGTGTAGTAACTCCCCAAAGCGTTACCAGGTCAGCGCGCTACGACACCCCTTGC
>DASXGU010000142.1:0-4346 GCA_036488915.1 Gemmatimonadaceae bacterium
CGTGCCGGGTGATGCGATCATGACCGGCCGCACCCTCACCTTCAACGGCAGCGTTGGCGGCGACTACCTGGGATTCGGCGGCAACCAGGCGATCGGAGGACACATTCACGGCTCGGTTCGGGCGGTAGGTGGCGAGATCAACGCCATGATGAGCGTCGATCGCAACGCCACCATTGCCGGCGGACACGTCAGCGTCGATTCAGCCGCGGTCGTCGGAGGCAATGCGTATCTCGCCGGCGCGAACGTCGACATGGAGGGCGCGGTTCACGGCAGCCTGATGGCGACAGGCGGACAACTAACCATCAATGGGCCCGTCGGTCGCGACGTCGAGCTGTCGGGAGGCGACATCATCATTGGCCCCCGCGCGCAGATTGCCGGCAACCTGAGCTACCGCGCCGACAAGGATCACGTCAGGATCGATCCGCGCGCCCACGTTGCGGGCACCACCACAGCGCTGCCACCGATACAGAAATCGGGGATGGGAGGATTGATCTGGCTGCTCGGTCTGGTGGTGGCGGGCATCGTCGTCGTCGCCCTCGTTCCGCGATTCACCACCGAGGCGGCCGAGATTCTCTATCAGCGACCGACCCGTTCTGCTCTCACGGGCCTGGGGTGGATTTTCTTGCTGCCGATCGCGATGGTCATCGCCGCGGTGACTGTGATAGGCATCCCCCTGGCCATCGTCGGAATGGCTTCGTGGGTCCTTATTCTCGTCCTTGGGGAATTGCCGGTGGGACTCTGGATCGGCAAAAAGCTGCTGCGCGACCGCGCGCGCCCCGGACGCAACGGCGCGATCTTCAGCATTTTCGTCGGCGGACTGATCCTGGGGTTGCTTGGCGTCATTCCGTCCATCGGCACCATCGTCAAGATCGTGGCCGCGATCTTCGGGGCCGGCGCAATCGTGCTCCGGAGCTGGGAAGCGCCGGACGCGGGCGGCGCGCGCGCCGTCTAGATCAGTCGGCCGACCCAGCCGCCGACGAAGTAGCCGACGGCGGCGACACCGACGCCGACGACGAACATGTCGAGTCCCGATCGGAATGCGCTGCGTCCGGTGAAGACCGAGCGCGCCGCGCCGACGAGGAAGTGGGACAGCATCGATATAGTGAACGCGATGATGATGGCGGTCCCGCCGTGCCAGACGAAGAAGGGGAATACCGGAATCACCGCGCCGAACGCCGTCGCCAGACCGGTCAGCCAGCCCTCTCGCAACGGAGACATGGCGAGCTCGCCGATCTTGAGCTCTTCCTGCACCTGTTCTTTGAGCATCAGCGCCGGATCCGCCATGATCTGCGTAGCGAGGGTGTGCGCCGACTGGCGATCCATGCCCTTCGCTTCGTAGATCACCGCCAGCTCGTCGCGCTCGATCTCCGGCATCAGCTCGACTTCCGTTTTCTCCATCGAGATCTCGTAGTCGTAGACCTCGCGCTCACTCTTGCTGGCCAGGTATCCGCTCGACCCCATCGACAGCGCATCGGCGATCAGGCCGGCGACGCCGGCGACGACCACTGCCTGGTGCTGGTTGGTGACCGACGCACCGATGACGCCAGCCACCAGGCCGAAGTTGGCGGTGAGCCCATCGTTGAAACCGTATACGACGTTGCGAAGAAATCCACCCGAGGCCGTCTTGTGCCACGGCTCGGCGCCCTTTCCGGAGATCTCGCCGAGCGTCGTGGCGTGATCGGCCGACTCCCTCGCGAGGAGAAGCGCTTCGGCGCCGCCGGGCGCGCCGCGCGGGGTTTCACGGTGCATGTCGAGGTACGCCTTGACCTCGCGTCCCTCCTCCTCGAGCAGCATCGGAAGCAGGAAGCCGGGACCGAACCAGCTACCCAGTGTCGCGAGCAGACGAGCGCGTCCGCTGGGCCGGAACTTCGCGGGCGGATGCCCGTGCGTGGTGAGGAGATCGGCCCAGACAACGACGTGGCGATCTTCGACGTCGGCGAGTCGCGAATAGACGTCGCGCTTCTTCGGGTCGGTCTCCGCGGCGGCCAGCAGGCGGTAGAGATAGGCGGCGTCGGCCTCGTCCTGCCAGTGGTGCTCGAACGAGTGCACGTCGATCTCGCCGTTGCGGGCGGGCGGCGCCTGGCGGGGCTCCAGCGTCGTGGACATCTCTCAATATCACCCCAGCGGCCGGGTTTTGCACGAGCGGCAACCCTCAGCAGAGCGTCGATGTCCTATTCCTCAGAGACACAACAGGAGACCAGATGAAAGCGTTACTGCTTCTTTCAGCGGTAGCTACGGCTTCCGCCGCTGCGTCGCTCGGCGCTCAGGGAACGGCGTCGAAGGCCGACTCGGCGTGCACGACCTATCCGGGCGGACGCGTCGAATGCCGAATTTACCGGGCAGGCAGGGGCGACTCGTTGACGCGTGGGCGATTCTTCTTCGACATGGATTCGGCGATGTCGAAGCGAGCAGCGCTTGGGCTGGAGGTTCGCTCGACCGGGACGAAGCGCGACACGCTGGGCGTGTTCGTCGATGCGGTCACGCCGAAAGGGCCAGCCGAAACGGCGGGAATCGTCGAAGGCGATCGGATCGTGGCCATCAATGGCGTCGATCTGCGCACGTCGACGGCTGACACCGAGGATTCCTACACTAACGGGATTGCCGCGCACCGTCTGACCCGCGAGGTGCAGAAGCTCACACCCGGCGCGCGCGTAACGCTGCGGGTGAATTCTGGCGGGCGGATTCGCGATGTGCAGGTCACTGCCGGCAAGGCACTCGAGGTGATGCGGCTCGGTGGTCGAATGGCCATGCCGGGAATGGAGGGGATGATGAGGTTCGATGGGCCCGATGGCGGAGGGATGATCTTTGGCCCCCAGATGGAAATGCTGCGCGGCCTGTCGAGGGTGTTCCCGAAGGAGCCGATGCTGCGTGGGTCGCCGCAGAGGATTCAGCTCCGTTCTCCAATGCGGTACAGGACCCTGTCGCCGATGCGCACACGCCTGCCACAGGCATACAAGGTGGAGCGCGGCTCCGACGACGAGGGATTCTCAGTCCAGGACGACGACGGCGCGGGGGAGTCTGGTTGGATCGAGATGGACGAGCCGTTCACCTATGAATTCGACGCGCCGCCCATCGAGCTGGAGGATGTGCCGGTGGATATCGAGCCCGACATCGATCCGATGCCGGTCCAGGAGATCAGGGATCTTGCCGCGATAACAATTCGGGACGCTCGAGTCGCACTAGAGCAGCTCGCTGCGGCTGGAGTCGCTTAGACAATTCATCGGCGCGCGATTGCCAACGCGCCGACAACGACTCGGTCGCGGAATGAACGCGCTGCCCCATGGCGGTTGGATGGGTCGGCGCGTTCAGCACATCCGGACACGAAAACGTGGGCGGATGTCTGGGATCGACGCTGGCGTAGCCGACCCGTGGCAACACCTCGACCCCGAGCAAAACGAGACCGGCGAGGGCAATCAGCAGCGACAGGATGTGCATCCGCGGCAGCCGATGGCGCCAAGTGCTGAATGCCACCCAGATGCCGCCGACCACGATCATCAGCTCGACGCCGAGGAATCCGAACAGCCCTGACCCGCAATCGCGCTCGTAGGGCCAGAATGCCAGCGCCACACCGAGCGCGAAGACGAGCACGAGGCGGGCGCCGCCGCTTATCATCGCGGTGCGCTGCTGCCCTCTCAGCTGGCCGCGCTTCTCCTCCTCGCTTTGCATTTTCTTGAATGCAGGCGAAGGCTCGGGCGGGAGTCCGTCGAACTCCCGCTCGATCTTTTTCAGTTGGGTCGACCAGTCGTTGTCTGCCATCAGCGCTCCCGGCAGGGGAGGGTTCTCCCTTACCTTTCTGACTCCGCAGTCTCATTACGGGCAACTAATGGCCCCAGAGTCAAACAGAGTACGGCTCGACAAATGGTTATGGGCGGCGCGGTTCTTCAAGACGCGCGCGATAGCTGCGACGGCCATCGAGACCGGGAAGGTCGAAGTGAACGGCGAGCGGGCCAAGCGCGCCAAGCAGCTTCAGGCCGGTGACACGCTGCGCGTCAGGCTCGGTCCCTATAACCACATTGTCACCGTGCGCGCGCTTTCCGAGATGCGCGGCCCGGCATCCGCGGCCGCCACGCTTTACGAGGAAACCGAAGAAAGCAGGAAGGCGAGGGAGGCACTGCAGGCGCAGATGAAGGCCGCCCAGGCCGGCTCCAGCTACGAGCGTGGGAGGCCGACCAAAAAGCAGCGCCGGGACATCGAGAAGCTGAGAAATCGCGACTGAGTCCGCGCGAGCTTTGCGACCTGGCCTCTAGAACTCCATCTGCGCGCCCAGCTCGACCACTCGATTGGGCGGAATCCCGAAGAACTCCGTGGCGGGACGCGCGTTGCGCTGCATAAAAATGAAAAGCCGC
>DASXGU010000258.1:0-2286 GCA_036488915.1 Gemmatimonadaceae bacterium
GTCTGGTGGGCGCTGGCGACGATGTTCCGCCGCGGCCGCCTTTATCGCGGACACAAGGTCTTGCCGTATTGCGCGCGGTGCGGAACGACCTTGTCGAGCCACGAGGTCGCTCAGGGCTACAAGGATGTCAAGGATCCGAGCGCCTACGTCGCGCTCGATCTGGTGGAGGAGAAGGGCTCGAATGCGCGCCGCCGGATCGTGGTCTGGACGACGACGCCCTGGACGCTCGTCTCCAACGTAGCGCTCGCGGTCAACCCCTCTCTCGAGTACGTCGAGCTTCGCAAGCGGAAATCGGAAGCCGATGAGTCGATCATCCTCACCATCAACCGGGCCGCCGCGGTTCTGGGCGACGATTTCGCTGACCGCTGGGAGACGGTGAGATCATTCCGTGGCAGCGAGCTTGTCGGAAAGCGCTACAAGCGCCCGCTCGACTGGGTCGAATACAAGTCTGGCAATCACGAGCTGATCGTCGGGGAATCGTTCGTTTCGGCGGAAGAAGGGACGGGCGTCGTGCACATGGCGCCCGCGTTCGGCGCCGACGATTACGCTGCTGGCCAGCGCCACGGCCTCGCGTTCCTGCAGCCGGTAAATCTGCGCGGAGAATTTCCCGCCGACATGCCGCTCGTCGGGGGGATGTTCGTGAAGGATGCCGATCCGGTGATTCTGGAGGAGCTGAAAAAAAGAGGCGTCCTCTGGAAATCCACGCTCCACGAGCACGCGTATCCGCACTGCTGGCGCTGCGAGACACCGTTGCTCTATTACGCGCGCACATCCTGGTTCATCCGCACGACGGAGTTCAAGGATGCGATGCTGGTTCGGAACTCGCGCGTCGACTGGCATCCACCGGAGACCGGATCGGGGCGATTCGGCGAGTGGCTAACCAACAACATCGATTGGGCGGTGTCGCGGGACCGCTACTGGGGGACTCCGCTTCCACTCTGGGTATGCGATCGCGACGAGTCCCACGCCGAAGCCGTCGGTGGTTACGCCGAGCTGGCGGAGAGATCGGGCAAGGCTCTTGGCGAGAATTTCGATCCCCACAAGCCGTTCATCGATCGCTACTCGTGGAAATGCTCCTGCGGCGGCACCATGAATCGCACCCCCGAAGTCGTCGATGCGTGGTTCGACTCCGGGTCGATGCCGTTCGCGCAGTGGCATTTCCCGTTCGAGAATCGCGACAAGTTCGAGCGGTACTATCCGGCGGATTTCATCGCCGAGGGCATCGATCAGACGCGCGGATGGTTCTACTCGCTCTTGGCCATCGCCACCGGGCTGGGCGACGCGCTGCCCAACAATCTGCTGGCGCACGAGGCGCACACGCCGCCGGTGGGTGACACCGCGCCGTACCGCTCCGTTGTCGTCAACGATCTAGTGCTCGACGCCGAGGGCCAGAAGATGTCGAAGCGGCTCGGCAACATCATCGACCCCGCGACGGTCATCCCGCGCTACGGCGCCGACGCAGTGAGATTGTTCCTCATCACCTCGAGCCAGGTGTGGACGCCGCGGCGCTTCGACGAAGCCGGCATCCGCGACACGGCGGGCCGATTCCTGCTCACCTTCAAGAACGTGTACACGGGAATATTCGCCGAGTACGCCAACTTCGGCTGGGAACCGTCGAAGGACGATCCGCCACTCGAGAAGCGCCCGGTGCTGGATCGGTGGATACTGTCCCGGCTGGAGACGGTCGAGCGGGAAGCCAACGAGCTCATGGCGCGCTATGAAGCGACGGGTGCCGCCAAGTCGGTGATGACCTTCTTCGACGAGGACGTGTCGAAGTGGTACGTCAGGCAAAGCCGCCATCGCTTCTACGATGTCGATTCGCCCGACAACCGGGCTGCGTTCGCTACGCTGCACGAAGTGCTCGCGGTCACCTGCCGTCTGCTGGCGCCTTTCGCTCCTTTCATCACCGACTGGGTGTACCGGGAGCTGACGGGATCCTCGGTCCACCTGGCGGCCTTTACTCGTGGTCGAGCCGGCGATGTCGACGTCGACCTCGAGAGAGCCATGGCGCACATCCGCATCCTGGCGACCCTGGGCCGCGCGGCCCGCGAGGATGCGGGCGTGAAGGTCCGGCAGCCACTGTCCCGAATGGTTTGCGTCGTACCTTCCCCGGGCGTGGTCGCCAAGAGCGCCCAGGCGAGGGCCGAGGGCCTTCTGGAAGCGCTCAGCCCGCTGCTGGCAGCGGAGCTGAACATTAAGAAAATCGACTTCATCTCCAGCGCCGCCAACCTAGTAACTTTAAAGGCTAGGCCGAATTTCAGGTCCCTGGGCAAGAAATTCGGCAAG
>DASXGU010000289.1:0-3688 GCA_036488915.1 Gemmatimonadaceae bacterium
GACGGATCGGCCTCGACCTGGCCGAAGTCCGGGTGCACGGTGAGGGCGAGCGTGAGTCCCTTACCGACTCCGATCTTGGCGTCGAGCCCGGCGGCGCTGCCGAGCGCGGTACGCTGGAAGAACGGATTCGCGCGGTCGCCAGTAGCACGGGTCAGGCTGCTACTCAGATATGGAACGATCTCGCGTCGCCGAGCCGACGTCGTGAGCTCGATCCCCGTCAGCTCGCCGAAGTGCGACACCTCTCGGCCGTCACTCAGCGGGACCGGCGCCCAGCTCGACCACTCCTGGAGACGGCCGATGTTGCGATAGAACTGAATGCCCCACGTTTCCGCTTTCCACGGGCTAGCCGAGTAACTGAGCTGAGAGAGCGGGATCCGGAACTCCGCCGACCAGCCGAGGGAGTCACGCGCGACTGCCACATCCCAGACGGCGTCCCATGTCGGGTCGCCGCGAATGTCGTCGTAGTGGTAAACGTCGAACTTGACGCCCGAAGGAGTGACGCCGAACTCGTAGGCGGTGCGGCGATCGTGAAAGCTGTCGATCAGGATTTGCACCTGGTCGGAGTTGATGACCTGCACGTCGCGGCGCAGCAACGGCGCGGCGATGCTGTCGGGCGAGTCGAACGCTCTGATCCCGACGTAGAGCGCGTCGCCGACGAAGACGACTCGCGCTTCGGTGCGCCTGGCTGAGGGACCTCCGTTATGCGGGTAGTTCTGGGTGAAGTCGGTGGCGACCGGGACCGTCGCCCACACGGGATCGTCCAGCCGCCCATCGATGCGGGGTGCCGTCAGGGCCTTTGTCGCACCCAGCACTCGCAACGCGGCGCCAGCCGAGTCGGCGGTGGTGGGTTGTTGAGTATTGGCGGTAGCGCCGGCGGCGGCGTCGACGGATTGCAGCTGCAGCTGGAGAACTGTCAGAAAAACCAACACCGGGAATCTCCTACTAAAGATCTAGTAGAAGCTATCCCGGTGATTCAGTTTGTCAACTAGTTAATTAGTAGGTAGCCGAGATGGTTATGGAAGGGATTGAGGGAGCGGAGTGGTGCGCCGAGTGGGTCGCGGTAGCTGAATGGGACATCGAGTGGGATCCCGTGGCACGAGCGAAGCCCAGCCCTTCCAGAATGCAGTGAAGCGCCCCTGGTTCGGGGACGAACGCAGCGGTGGCGATAAGAATGCCGCCAACCAGAGCCAGTCGGGCTGCCCGCATCCTTCCCGATCTCCGCTCGGCTGTGATCACGCGCAGTCGCTCCTCGAGCGAAGACAGTGGGCTGGAGAAAGCGGGCATGGCCAGACGGCAACCCGCGGCGCGGGAGCCGGCCTCCAATAACAGCAGTCCGTATGTGCGCCGGTCTGGCCCGCGCCTCAGCACGCGTGAATCGCAATCGACTTCGAGAGCGAGACGAAGACGACGAGAGAGCCACCACACCGCCGGATTCCACGGCTGCACGATGGTTACGAGGATGGCCAGGGCGCTCAGCAGGTGATCGCGCGCCCGCTGGTGCTCCAGCTCGTGCGCCATGATGAGCGAGCGCACACGCTCGCTCTCGGCCAGCGCCCATTTGGGCACCACGATCACGCTCCGGATGAAGCCGATGATGGCCGGGCCTTCGGCTTCGGACACCAGCACCGAATGGCCGTCAACCGACGTTCTCAGCCACGCCCGTCGCCGCTGAATGAGGCGCAAGATCGCGATCGCGAACACCGCGGCGACCAGCGCCGAAGAGATCCAGAGAAGCGGCGAAAGGATCGGGTCCCAACGCGAGAGCGAGTCGTAGTACCGGATGTAGTTGCCGACGGGCCGATCGAGCCACGTCGCTCCCTGCCGCCGCGGGATCAGCGTGTTCGCGTAACCGACATACTTGAACGTCGCTATTGTACTGGTGGCTACGGTCGCCAGCATCGCGGACAGCCAGATCCAGCGGCTGGGAGTCCCGACGGCGCGGGCTGCGTTCTCGAGGGCGTGCGCGGCCAACGCGCACAATGCCCCGAATACGATACTGTAGATCATCCATCCGAGAATCATCGCGTTGCCTCCTTGAGCCGCGCGTCCAGCAACTGCCGCATGCGTTTCAACTCTTCGGGTTTCAGTTTACTCCCCGAGACCAGCTGCGTGAGCAGCAGCTCGGCGGAGCCCGAGAAGACTTTATCGGTGATGCGATGTAGCGCCGACTGTCCCGCCGCGGCGCGATGCACGAGTGGTGAGTAGCGGTGAGCCTTGCCTTCCTCGCGGTGCCCGACGTAGCCCTTTGCTTCGAGGGTGCGAAGAACGGTGAGGACGGTCGTGTAGGCGAAGTCCTCGTCGAGATCTTCGCGCACTTCCGCAACCGTCGCGGACCCCTTGTCCCAGAGGATGGACATTACGTCCAGCTCGCGTTCCGTGAAGGAGACGTCCATTAGCTCCTGCTACGTAAGGATTAGTTAATATCTGTGCCGGGGACGATCGTGTCAACTAGGAAGTTAGTAGGCGGCTATTTCTGTTCGCACGGGATCGGAGCTGATGTCACCGGCGCATCGAGCGCCACCTTCCACTTCCCGTGGATCTTGTTCCAGATCACGATGTAGCTGCCTTCGTCGGTCCCTTTCCCCTGCGGCGTATCGAACGACTCCGTATAAGTCCCGTACTCCGTCGCCACCGTCGGGCTCACCACGCTGATCTTGATCGGCTTCCAGTGCAGCACCAGACCCGGCGTCGCCGCGCCTTCCTTCCACCTCGCGCGAATCATCGCCGGTCCCTGCGCGACCTTCTCGTGCGACATCAGCACCACCGCATCGGGAGCATGGAGGGCGACGATCGCGTCGATGTCCTGCTTGGCGATGTCCTGCTGCCACTTGACCGACAGCAGACGAATTGCGGCTTCGTCACCCTGCTGCGCCATCGCGGCCGGTGCGACAACCGCGATCGCCAGCGCCAACATTCCAAATCGCGCCGCCATCCTTTGCGTGATTCTCATCGTTCTCGACCTCGGGGTGGTGTGGAGTGAATTCCTCTGATGTCCGACGGCGCTGCTCACTGCCCTCAGGGAGTCGTCGTCTTCGTGGTCGTGGTTGTCTGCGCACCACCCGGACGGTTGTTGAGCACGCACGCGGCTGCCTCCTTCGCACCCGGACTCTGCATCGTGAAGCCTGCCGTCGACGCATCACCCGCCTTTGCCCAGCCGGTGTACTTCTGCGCCTGGGGCGAGAGCGAGTATATCAGCCCGGGCTTCGTGATCTCCGTAGTAATCCAGACTCCCGGAACCGCTTCACCATTGGGCGCGATGATGTCCGCAGCCACGAAGTACGCCGGGAATTTCACGCCCGCCGAGTCGACCATCAGATCCGACTTGACCGCCCACGCATTCGCGAGCCTGAGATTCTTGTTGACCAATCCGCCCGCGAACGCCGGCATCAGGTCCGCCGAGAACTGCAGGCACTGACTCGGCTTCGCCGCCGGTTTGCACGACGCGCCGGCGATCAGTGTCAGCGCGGCGAGAATCACGGGAAGCGGAAAGCAGGAGGCGGAAAGCGGGGCGCGAGCTCGACTAACTTTCGATCGCGCATCCAACTGAGGCGATTCCATTCGTCTGGTCTCCTTCGAACTGTGAAAACGACTTGGGCCAGGGCCCGGACTCGGAGAAAGCTGGTCGCCGAGTCTCGCATGCGTTAGGAAACTAGCGGGGGCCGGCGCGCGTAGGGAAATGCACACCCGA
>DASXGU010000123.1:0-6335 GCA_036488915.1 Gemmatimonadaceae bacterium
CTCGAGCACGAGCGGTTGAGCAAGAAGACGGCGCTGGCGGTCCTGTCGTCCGACGCGATCTCCTCAGTCGCGTACGCCACGGATCAGATCCTGATCGTGCTCGCCGTGCTGGGAACCACCGCGGCGCTGCAGTACGTGCTCCCGATTTCGGGAGTCATCGTCGGCCTGCTGGTCCTCGTCGGCCTCTCCTACCGTCAGACTGTTTTCGCCTACCCCAACGGAGGGGGGTCGTATACGGTAGCCAAGGAAAACCTCGGCACCGGTGCGGGACTGGTGGCCGCCGCCGCGCTGCTCACCGACTACATCATGACCGTCGCGGTGTCCATCGCCGGAGGGGTAGCGGCGATCACCTCCGCGTACCACGATCTGATTCCGCACACGGTACTTCTGTGCGTCGGATCGATCGCGGTGCTGGCCGTGGTGAACCTGCGCGGAGTGCGCGAGTCGGGGCTGGCGTTCAGCGTCCCGACTTACGTCTTCATCATGATGATGGTCGCGCTCATCGGATACGGTGCCTACCGGGCGTTGATGGGGATCGGACCGGTGGAAGTGACCGGCGTCGTGAGGATCGATCCGGTGTCGGTGCAGCAGCACGGTCTGGGCGGCGTGGCCACCGGGTTCGCGCTCAGCTACCTGCTCGTTCGCGGATTTGCAGAAGGTTGCGCGGCGATGACGGGGACCGAGGCCATCTCCAATGGAGTGATGGCGTTCAAGCAGCCCGCGCAGAAAAACGCCGCCACTACTCTTGGCTGGATGGTGACCATACTCGCGGTCTTCTTTCTCGGGACCAGCCTCCTCGCCCGGCATTACGGCGTGATGCCAACGACGACGGATACGGTCCTGTCGCAGCTGGCGCACCACATCTTCGGCGGCGGAATCGTCTACTACGTTTTCCAGTACAGCACTTTCGCGATTCTGGTGCTGGCGGCCAACACGGCCTTCGCCGATTTCCCGAGGCTGTCGGGCATCCTGGCGAACGACGGCTACATGCCCCGCCAGCTTGCGGCTCGCGGTGATCGTCTGGCGTTCTCCAACGGCATCATTGCCCTCGGCGTGATCGCCGGGCTGATCGTCTGGATCTTCGCCGGGCAGACGAACGCGCTCATCCCGCTGTACGCCGTCGGCGTCTTCATCTGCTTCACGCTGTCGCAGGCGGGCATGGTGATGCACTGGCTCCGATCCAGAGCCCCGGGATGGAAATGGAAGGCCGTGCTCAACGGCGTCGGGGCGGTTGCCACCGGCATCGTCTCCATCGTTCAGGTTGCGACCAAGTTCATCGATGGCGCCTGGATCGTGGTGCTGATCATCCCGCTCATCATCCTGCTGCTGCGCAAGATCCACCGGCACTACGTGCAGTTCGCAGCGGACATCCGGTTCGACGGCCAGAGTCCAATCGCTCCCCTGCATCACACTGTCGTCGTTCCGGTGAATGGAATCACCAAGGCGACGTCTGGCGCGTTGGTGTACGCGACGGCGATCTCGGATGAAGTCGTGGCCGTTTACATCGAGGTCGATCCGCGCGCGACGGCGAAGATGGCCGCGGACTGGGAAGCGTGGGA
Source organism: Gemmatimonadaceae bacterium (assembly GCA_036488915.1). Classification (GTDB taxonomy): domain Bacteria; phylum Gemmatimonadota; class Gemmatimonadetes; order Gemmatimonadales; family Gemmatimonadaceae; genus UBA4720. Next base: position 1,560 of record DASXGU010000123.1, read on the forward strand.
CATTGGCGTCCCGCTCGTGGTTGTACCGTCGCCCTATCGCTCGGTGCTGCGTCCGCTGGTCGAATACGTCGACAACCTGCGGATGTTGATGCCGGGCGAGCTGGTTACGGTGGTGGTACCAGAGATAGTGCCCAAGCGCTGGTGGGAGCATTTGCTCCACAACAAGACGGCGTTCTACATCCGGACCGCGTTTCTCTTCAAGCCCAACGTCGTCGTCACGAGCGTGCCTCTACTGCTGGGGCACGCCTACCGTCTGCGCGATCTCTTCGAGCACGACGATCAGTTGGATGAGACTGCGCCGGCACAGGGAGCTCCCTCGCCGGTCAACGCCGTCGACGGACGGGATGAGGCGGCGTGAAGACGCTGCGGCTTCCATTGTTGGCGGTCTTCATCGCCTTCGCGCGACTAGGCGGCTTTTGGCGCCTGCTCGAAGGGAACTTCGCTGGTGCGCGCGGCTTTGCGGCCGCTCAGCACCACGAACCACTCCCACGCCGAAGCGGCGAGGATCACTACCACCGATAGCAGGAAGAACGCCGCGACACCGGCGTCGATGTAGTCATTCACGATCACCCGCCTGGCATCGACGACACTCTGAATTCCGGCCGGCAACGTGCCAGCGGCGATTTTCGCCGAGACCGACGCGGCGTGGGAAAGGAATCCGAGTTTGGGATCCGGCGAGAACATTTTCTCCCAGCCCGCGGTAAAGTTCACCGTCGCCAGCCACACCAAAGGCAGGATCGTCACCCATGCGTAGCGCGCTTTTCCCATTTTGATGATGACCGTGGTCCCCACGCACAGCGCCACCGCCGCCAGCAGCTGGTTGGAGATGCCGAACAACGGCCACAGCGAGTTGATGCCGCCCAGCGGGTCCATCACGCCCTGATAGAGGAAGTGACCCCACATTGCGACTATCAGCCCGCTGGAAATCAGTACGGCCGGATACCACGACACCCGTCCGATAGGCGCCCAGACGTGCTTCAACAGATCCTGGAGCATGAACCGGCCGACGCGCGTACCCGCGTCGACGGTGGTCAGGATGAACAGCGCCTCGAACATGATGGCGAAGTGGTACCAGAGCGCCATCGCCGAACGCCCACCCAGCAGCCCCGAGAAGATGTGCGCCATCCCGACCGCCAGGCTTGGCGCGCCGCCGGTTCGAGAGAGAAGGGTCTTTTCGCCGACGTCCTGCGCCAGGGTCTGCATCTGGGCCGGATCCAGGGTGAATCCCCAGTGCTGGACCGCGGCCGCCGCGGTCGCCGCAGTGGTGCCGATTGCGCTCGGCGGCGCGTTGATGGCGAAGTACACACCCGGCGTCAGCACGCAGGCGGCGATCAGAGCCATCACCGCCACCAGTGATTCGGCCAGCATTCCACCGTAGCCGATCATGCGCGCGTCCGCCTCGCTGGCAAGCAGCTTCGGCGTCGTTCCGGATGCTATGAGCGCATGGAACCCGCTGATCGACCCGCAGGCGATGGTTATGAAAGCGAAGGGAAAGATCTTTCCGGCGAACACCGGGCCGGTGCCGTCGGTGAATTGCGTCAGCGCCGGCATCTGGAGCGGCGGCAGCACGATCACGATTCCAACGGCCAGCGCGATCACGACTCCGATCTTCACGAACGCCGACAGATAGTCGCGCGGCGCCAATAGCAGCCACACCGGCAGCACCGACGCGCAGAAGCTGTACGCCATTATGAGAAGCGCCAGCGTTTTGCCGGTAAGTGTGAACGCTGGAGCAAGCGCGGGGTTCGAGGCCACCCAGCGTCCCGCCAACAGCGATACGAACAGCAACACCAGGCCAATGGCGCTTGCCTCCAGCACGCGGTGCGGACGCACCCAGCGCATGTAGACTCCCATGATCAGCGCGGTCGGGATGGTCAGGCCAATCGTCACCACGCCCCAGGGGCTCGCCTTCAGCGCGTTCACCACCACCAGCCCCAGCACGGCGATCAGTACGATCATGATGCCGAGGACGGCGACGAGGGCAGTGTAGCCGGCGACCGTCCCGATCTCCTCCTTCGCCATTTGCCCGAGCGACTTACCGTCGCGACGCGTCGATGCGCACAGAATGACGAAGTCCTGCACGGCGCCGCCGATCGCGACACCGATGATTATCCACAGCGCCCCGGGAAGAAACCCGAATTGCGCCGCCAGGGTCGGGCCGACGAGCGGACCGGGTCCGGCGATGGTGGCGAAGTGGTGGCCGAACACGATCCACCGATTGGTGGGCGTGAAGTCGCGGCCATCGTTCAATCGCACCGCGGGGGTCGGACGCGCGGGATCGAGCGCGAACACCTTGCTGGCGATGAACCGGCTGTAGAACCGGTACGACACCGCGTAGGTGGAGAGCGCGGCGACGACCAGCCACGCGGCATTCACGGTCTCACCGCGCGAGAGTGCCAGCCATCCGAAGCTCATGGCCCCGAGCACGGACACCAGTGACCAGATCACCACCGAGCGCAGCCTCCGCGCCAGTGCGTATTCACGCATGCGATGAAATTGAGTATGCGTTAACTTTCCACGCAATCCGAACCCCACCTGTTGCGAACTTTTTTTGTTGCCGCCGGCGCCGTGGCGATGTCCATTGCCTGCGCCTCGAAGCCAGCTGAGACCACCTCGCCACCAGTCGTACTGCGCCCTCTGGAGCGGATGACTGGCCAGGAGATCGTCGTACTCCCGGTTCAGTACCTCTCCTCCACCGACACCCTCGGGTGGCAGAAGCAGATTCCGGATCGCGCCGGCTTCCTCGCCAGACTCGACGACCAGATCGAGGCGGCCCTCAGCGCGCGCGGCCTGGGCAGGGCCTGGACGTTCGGCGCCGAGATCGAGCACTCGTCCAAACTCAACAGCATTCTGATGACCGATGCGCGGTCGTTGTCGGCCGAGTGGCTGAGGGGACGGCTGCTGCCCGAGCAGACGGTGAGAGATCCACTGGCGTCCCAGGTGCGGGGACTGGTCGGGCTCAAGGGACAACGCTACGCTCTGCTGCCGGTCGAGCTTAGAACGGAGAACCGTGGCACTGGTATGGGCGTTGCGACTTTGCGTATCGTGCTCATCGACTCCCGAATGGCCAAAATCCTGTGGGTCGGCGAAGTGCAGAGTGACCCGATGAAGACGCTGTCACCCGCGGTCACGGCCAGCGTCGCGACGCATTTCGCGGATCTCGTCGTCGCGCCGTAGCGGGAATCGGGGCGTGACGACCGTCTTCCACGTCTCCGATCTGCACTTTGGCTGGCCAGCGGTTCCCGAGCAGATCGAGGCAATCGAGCTGATCATCCAGCACAACAAGTACGACGTGGTGGCGATCTCGGGTGATATGAGCCAGCGCGCCCGGGCGGGCGAGTTCCAGCGCGCGGCGGCGTTCATCCGTGACGCCAGGAAAGTGAGCAAGGTCATCACCGTGCCCGGCAATCATGATGTGAAGTGGTGGCGGGCGCCGCTGGGCCTGCGCGACCGGTCGCAGATCTACGAGAACTACCGCAAGTTCATCGACCGGGATCTGGAGCCGGTGCTTCACGTTCCCGGCGCGACGTTCGTGGGCCTCAACACCTCGCACGGGGTGACGTGGCGGACGCTTACATGGAACCTGCGCGACATCTCCATCATCGGCGACATCCATCGGAGCCAGCTGGACAAGGCGAAGGAATTATTCGATCGATCCCCCGCGCGGGACGCGCGAGTGATCGTCATGCACCACAACCCCGTGCGCGGCGAGCTGTCGCAGCGCCACGGTCTCAAGAACACCCAGAAGATTCTCGGGGCTTTCGCCGAGATGGGCGTCGACCTAGTGTGTTGTGGTCACGACCACCAGGAATCGGTGCACTACATCGAGCACACCCGGAAGGGAACCGTGATCTCGACCGCCGGCACCGTCTCGAACCGCTCGCGCGGGGGGCGGCCTTCTTCAGTCAACGTCATCGACATCGGGCCGAAGACCATCGACGTCATCACCCACGTCTGGTCGAAGGAGCAGCAGACTTTCGTACAGGGCCCGCACAAGTGCTTCAAGCGCTCCGAGTATGTGGCCGCTGAGTGACCGCGAGCAGCTGGCGCTGGAGCTGGATGAGGCCCCCCCGCGCAACGCGGAAGAGCTGCGCAACCGGCTTCAGAGGATGGGCCTGGGCCGGCAGTATCGCGTCCGCCTGACGAGCAATCGAACCGTGGTGGTCAGCTATAGCGGCGGCGAGCTGCGAATTCACAACAGCTTCCTCGAAGCGGGAGAAGATGTGTGGCGCGCGATCATAACCTTCGTGCACGGTCGCACGCGCGTCGTGAGAAACGCCGCGCGCCGAACCATTCTCGAGTTCCCGGTGCCCCGGCCGGCCGCCGCCGTGCATCGGAAGCGCGCTCCCGAGCGAACCAATCCGGCCGACGTTCCGCTCATTCGGGAGCTCTCTCGCCTCCACGCCATCTACAACGAGGAGCGTTTCGCCGGGGTGCTTCGCGCGGTTCCGATCCGCATCTCGCGACGGATGAAGAGCAGGCTCGGACACTACTGCCCCGCCGCTGAAGGCTGCGAGCCGGAAATCGTGCTGAGCCGCCGCCACATTCGCCGCGACGGCTGGGACGAGGCGCTGCACACCCTGCTCCACGAGATGGTGCACCAGTGGCAGGACGAGCAGGGCCTGGTCGTCGATCATGGGGCCAGTTTTCGGGCCAAGGCCAAAGCAGTCGGCATCACGCCGCTCGCGTGTCGCGCCGTTGCCTGATAGAGGACTGCCTGGCTCATACTCGCATTCAGCCGTAACGTGGTAAGGGGTGGGAGTAGCACGGTTCCCG
>DASXGU010000169.1:0-3603 GCA_036488915.1 Gemmatimonadaceae bacterium
CGCGGCCGCCGCATCATTGTCACCGCCGGAGCGACGCGCGAGCCGATCGATCCAGTGCGCTTCATCTCCAACCACAGCAGCGGGAAGATGGGAATCGCGTTGGCGCGGGCGGCTTGGCGCCGCGGTGGCGAAGTGACTCTCATCTCCGGCCACGTCGACGTGCCCATTCCGCGCGAGTTGAAAACCGTGACAGCCGAAACGGTACAGGAGATGGCGCAGTCGGTGGCCGACTCGCTGCCTGCCGCCGATGTTCTGATCATGGCTGCCGCCCCAGCCGATTTCAGACCATCGACCGAGGCTCCGCTGAAGATCAAGAAATCGAAGGCTGCTCCACAAATCGCGCTCGAGCCGACCCAGGACATCCTCCAGTCTACGATCGGCCGCCGCAAGAAGAACAGCGTGATCGTGGGCTTCGCGCTGGAGACCAACGACGGCCTCAAGAACGCGAAGGAAAAGCTGAAGGCCAAGAACCTCGACCTGGTGGTTCTCAACAATGCCGGCGAGCCGGGGGCGGGGTTCGGCGTCGACACCAATCGGGTGGTCGTGATAAATCGCAAGGGCGACGAGGAAAATCTGCCGCTCATGAGCAAGGCGGACCTCGCGGACGTACTGCTCGATCGCATCGAACGGGAGCTCAGTGGACGCTAGAGCGATGCTGCGCCGATATCTGGAGCAGCGCCGGGAGCTGGGAGAATCCGAGCTGGTGCTCGATAGTCTCCACGTCGACGACGTGATGCGTCTCCTCGGCGCCGCAGGAAACAAGTCTAGCCCTGTCAAAGCCGCGCTCAGTCCGCGTGAGATTGCCAGCGCTGTCGTTGGCGAAGACTCGAGAGACTGGCGCGAGTCGCTGCGGGACGCTGGCGTGAATGTTGACGCCCCTGCTGCCTATCTGAAGGCTACACCAGCAGTCGAAGCGCCGACGACGGACCCAATACCGGAGCCACCACCTGAAATGGCATTCAAGAAAGGCATCGTCGTGGCTCCAAACGAATCGGAGCTCATACCCGGCGCGATAGAAAAGCTCGACTCTCTCGATGAGATCGCGAAAAAAGTGCAGAAGTGCACCCGCTGCCCGCTTTACGAGACGGCGACCAGGGGCGTTCCCGGGGAAGGGAATCCGAAGGCGCAGCTGGTATGCGTGGGGGAAGCGCCGGGCGCCAAAGAGGACGAGACGGGCCGCCCGTTCGTCGGTCAGGCCGGTCAGCTTCTTACCAAGATTCTCGAAGCGATCGATCTAACCCGCGAACAGGTCTTCATTTGCAACGTGCTCAAGCACCGGCCGCCGGGCAACCGAAATCCGCGTCCCGAAGAAGTCGAGGCGTGCAGTCCTTATCTGCTTCGACAGCTGGAGCTGATCAAGCCCAAAGTCATTGTTGCTTTTGGAACCTTCGCTGCCCAAACTCTCCTGAACACCAAAACTCCGATCGGCCAGCTCCGTGGTTTTGTTCACAAATATCACGGCATACCGCTCGTCGTCACTTATCACCCAGCGGCTTTGCTGCGCAATCCGGCCTGGAAACGCCCCACTTGGGAAGATGTCAAGCTCGCCCGTCGAATTCTCGATAGCCGCGCCCGCGCGTGACCCATACAAGGATCGTCGGCCGCCCTACTCTGAAGACGCAGAGCAGGCGGTCCTGTCGGCCATGCTCATGGATCCCGATGCGATTCTGCGGGCCACCGAGTTTCTCGACGACACGATGTTCTACCGCGAGGGCCACCGCCGGATTTTTCGCGCCATGCTGGCCTTGTCGGAGCGCGGCGATGTAGTCGATCCGCTGACGCTGTCCGAGGAGCTGTCGCGATCCGGCTCCCTCGAATCGAGCGGTGGCAAGGATTACATCGGATTCCTGGTCGACGCGGTGCCGACGGCGGCCAACGTCGAGTACCACGCCCGCATCGTTCGCGAGAAGGCGCTGCGCCGCCGGCTCATCGAGGTCTCCACCGCCATCGTCTCCGAAGCCTTCGAGTCGGGCTCGCCCGCAACCGAGCTCCTCGACGAGGCGGAGCACAAGATCTTCGAGGTCAACCAGAGCCGCGGCGCCGAAGGATTCACACGCATCAAGGAGCTCCTCTGGCCGACGATGGAGCGCATCGAGGAGATTCAGCGCGGCGGCGGTTCGATTACGGGCGTGGCAAGCGGCTTCAAGGATCTCGATGAGCTGACGGCAGGTTTCCAACCTTCGGATCTGGTCATCGTCGCAGCACGGCCCTCGATGGGGAAAACCGCCTTCGTGCTCAACATCGCGCAGAACGCCGCCCTCGACAACAACGTTCCGGTCGCGTTCTTCTCGCTCGAAATGAGCAAGGAGCAGCTGGTCCAGCGTCTGCTCACCTCGGAAGGCCGCGTCGACGCGCAGCGGCTGCGCAAGGGCAAGCTCCACGACGACGAGTTCGTGCGGCTGGGCCGCGCCGCCGGGATTCTGAGTCACGCGCCGATCTGGATCGATGACACGCCGGGAATGACGCTGCTCGAGATGCGGTCGAAGGCGCGCCGGTTGAAGATGGAGAACAACATCGGCATGGTGGTCGTCGACTATCTCCAGCTGATGCAGGGACCGACCAACACCGAGAGCCGGCAGCAGGAGATCAGCTACATCTCGCGCTCGCTCAAGGCTCTGGCACGCGAGCTTCGCATTCCCGTAGTCGCGCTCTCACAGCTGTCGCGCGCCCCGGAGCAGCGCACCGGGGAGAACAAGCGCCCCCAGCTTTCCGATCTCCGCGAGTCGGGCGCCATCGAGCAGGACGCCGATCTGGTGATGTTCATCTATCGTCAGGAGATGTACGATGGACCGACAGACAAGGACGGCAACTCGCTGGAGGGTCGCGCCGAGATCATCGTCGGCAAGCAGCGCAACGGGCCGACGGGCTTCGTCAATCTCTACTTCAACAAGACCTACACCCGTTTCGAGAATCTCTCGCCTCGCCTGACTCAGTGAGTCCCAAAGGCAAAACGGTCTACCGCTGCACCAATTGTGGCGCCGATCATCCGAAGTGGGCGGGGCGCTGCGACGTTTGCGGCGAATGGAATTCTCTGGTCGAGGAGATGGCGGCGCCGCGCGCGTCGGCCACCGCGTCCGGCCGCCGGGTGCAGGGCCAGAAATCGATGGCGGCCGGTGGAAGCGTCGCTCCCACGACGCGGCTCCGCGACGTCCAGAGCTCGGCGGGCCGACGCATCGAGACGGGGATCAACGAGTTCGACTTCGTGCTCGGCGGCGGCATCGTGCCCGGCTCGATGGTCCTGGTGGGCGGCGAGCCGGGCATCGGCAAATCGACGCTGTTGCTCCAGGTAGCCGGTCGTCTCCAGGAGCTGGGTCGTTCGACGCTGTACGTTTCGGGCGAGGAGTCGGCGCTCCAGGTGAAGCTGCGCGCGGAGCGTCTGCACGGATCGGCGGAAGACGTCTCTTTGCTCAACGAGACTCTGCTCGAGACGATCATTGCCACCGCCGGATCGCGGCAGCTCGACGCGATCGTCGTCGACTCGATCCAGACGATCTTCACCAGCGATCTCGAGGGCGCGCCGGGAAACGTCGGCCAGGTGCGTGAGTGCGCCGCGCGACTGATGCGCTTCGCGAAGGAGACGGAGACGACGGTGTTCGCGGTTGG
>DASXGU010000183.1:0-4951 GCA_036488915.1 Gemmatimonadaceae bacterium
CGACTCTTTGGCACTCCGCCAGCCGAGATACTAAGCGCCGCAACAGCTCCACTTAGATTAATACCTAACTCGACCGCACCCAGATCAATCCCCACCTTCTCTCCCTCTTACACCCGTTTCAGGAAAAGGCGCCCCCTTTCCTGGAGTTTTTTCGCTGGCAAGAAAGCTTACCGGAATCCCGCCGTTCCGCGAGTCGAATCGAGATCGAAGAGATAGATGGAGCTGAGCGGCCAACGACTCGTCGGGGATCAGAAGGCCGAGCCGGCAGCCCGGATGGTCGCGGACGGCCGCGCCGAGTTTCGAGTACAAGTCACGCAGCTCCTTCGCATCCCCCACCCGCACTCCGTAAGGGGGGTTGGTGAGAATCCACGAGCCCGATGTCCTCGCATTCTCCAGTGCGGACAGCGAATTCGAGAGAGCGCCGACCGAGAAAGCCACATCGGCCGCGACTCCCGCCCGCTCGGCGTTTCTTCTCGCCGCTTCGATGGCGCCGGCATCACGGTCCGCGCCCCGGATGTCGAGCGCGCCGGCGACCATCGCTCTTCTCGCTTCGGCGAGGGTCTCATTCCAGCAATGAGCATCGAAGCCGCGCCATTTGGTGAATTGAAATTCGCGAGCGAGCCCCGGTGCGATGTTCCGCGCGATCAGTGCTGCTTCGATCGGAATCGTTCCCGAGCCGCAAAGCGGATCGAGTAATGTGTCGGCCGATCGCCACCCACTGGCGAGCACCATCGCCGCCGCCAGTGTCTCGCGCAATGGCGCCTTCGCCACCTCCTTCCGGTAGCCGCGACGATGTAGCAAATCGCCGGAGCTGTCGGCGCTGATCTCGACCTGGTCGTGGACGATGCGCGCCACAAAAAGCTGCGTCGCCGACTTTTCTTCGCCATCCTCCGCGGTCTCGCTGTCGATGGATTGCTGCATCCTGATTCCCGCCGGAGCTACCTCGGCAATCGCCGCCAGCAGACGCTCGGCGACTGCATCGGAGTGATACAGCCGGGATTTTCTGCATGTGGCCCGAACGGTGACCGACCCCAACGCCGACCCCGGTCCAGATCCGTCTGCGGGCAGAAATTCCCGCCACGGCAGCTTCCTGGCGCGCCGCTCCAGCTCGTAGAAAGTGCTGGCGTGGAAACTCCCCATCCTCACCAGCACCCTGCTGGCGGTGCGAAGCCACAGGTTGGTTTTATACAGGACTTGGAGATCGCCGCTGAAGCCCACTCCCCCGATTTCCTGCTTTCCCCGCACTCCCAGCGATTTCAGCTCCCCGGCGGCGATTGATTCGAGTCCGAGTGCCGTCGAGGCGAACAGGTCGTAAGTGCCGCGGGTAGGACTTGGCATCGGTCGCAGGTTAGCACGCCAGAATCCCGGTCGTAAGTGGAGGAATACTTTGTGCCTGTAATCGAAAGAGTGTCAAAGCGAGTAACGAGAGAAGCAGCCCGTCAGTTGCTACAGGAGAGGTTTGGCCACCGTGATTTTCGGCGCGGCCAGTGGGAATCCCTGAATGCGGTGCTTTCGGGTCGCGATGCCCTGGTGGTGATGCCCACCGGCAGCGGCAAATCCTTGATTTACCAGCTTCCCGGCCTGCTGCTTCCCGGGCTCACCATCGTCGTCAGTCCGCTCATCGCACTGATGAAGGACCAGCACGACAAGCTCTCCGCCCAGGGCGTCAGCTCGGTGGCGATGCACTCGCACCTTTCCACGTCGGAAACCCGCGAAGCGCATCGTCAGATCGCCGAAGGCGAGGGTGAGATTCTCTATCTCACTCCGGAGCGCTTCAAGGATCGGGCGTTCTTCGAGCACCTGCTTTCCCGGCCGATCAGTCTCTTCGTCGTCGACGAGGCCCATTGCGTCAGCCAGTGGGGCCACGATTTTCGGCCCGACTACCTCTCGCTCGGCGGCATCGCCAAGCGACTGGGGCGGCCACCGATTCTGGCGCTCACCGCCACGGCCACCGCGCACGTCCAGGCAGACATCATTCGCCAGCTGGGAATGACGGACCCGCATACGACGATCACTGGCTTTGCGCGTCCGAATCTCCGCTTCGAGGTGATCCGAACCGTCAACGATCAGATCAAGGACACCACTCTTCGACACGCGCTGCGCGAGTTCGAGGGATCCGGAGTGATCTACGTCGCGACGGTGAAGGAGGCCGAGCGCCTTTACGAGTTGCTGCGGGAGGACTTCAAGATCGGGCTATATCACGGGAAGCGACCAGCTGCGGATCGCAAGGATGTGCAGGACCGCTTCATGGGCGGCGAGCTCAAGGCGATCATCGCCACCAACGCCTTCGGGCTCGGCATCGACAAGCAGGATCTGCGCTGGGTCATCCACTATCATTTCCCCGGCTCGATCGAAGCCTATTACCAGGAAGCGGGGCGCGCTGGCCGGGACGGCGAGCCGGCGATCTGCCGCGTGCTGTACCGGGTGGAAGACAAGCGCATCCAATCCTACTTCCTTGGCGGGAAGTACCCTGAGGTCCAGGAAGCCGCGCAGGTTGCGCTGGCGCTGGAGAAGTATCCGCTGAAGACGCCGGTGCTGCTCGAGGACATCGTCGGGATCACCGGCATCCCATCCCGCAAGGCGAAAATCGTCTTCGCCCTCCTCAAGCGCCACGGCCTCGTGCGCGAGCATCGCGGCGGGAAGTGGGAGCGGCTGGGCGACAATCTCACCGCGGTGGATCTGAGTGCCGACCTCCAGGATTACGAGGAGCGCCGGGCGATGGACCAGGAGAAGCTCCGCACCATGATCCAGTTCTGTCAGACCACCCAGTGTCGCACCCGCTACATCCTCGAGCACTTCGGCGAGCAGGTGGAGGCGGATTGGGCGTGCGTGAACTGCGATGCGTGTGAGGAGAATGTGGCGATGACGGCGCGGGGAGTGGCGTAGCGCGTCACCGCTCGACCGGCTGGCCAGAAGCATCACGGCCGCCAGTGGAGTTGCTGCCTTCTGTTCTTTTCGTCCTTAGGACATGAAGAACACGCTGGCCGTCAAGATCCTGCGGGGCTCGTTGTTTTTGTTCATTGCCCTCCTCGCCTCCTACCTGCCGAGGCTGCTCCATTTACCCGAGACCACCCAGGACAAAGCGGACATCGCGGCGATGCTCGCCCTGTTCACACAGGGCGTGATCTGGACGAACATCATCGTCAGCTACTACACCCAGCGCTTCGTCACGCAGCACTCGAGCGAAGGAAGCAGCATCACCACCTTCAAGGCTCTGGGCGTGGTGACCAGACTCACGGTCTGGATGATTCTCGGCGTGTGGGCGCTCTCGAACATGGGCATCGAGATCAGGCCCCTTCTCACCGGGCTCGGCATCGGTGGCCTCGCCATCGCGCTGGCGGTTCAGAACATTCTCGGCGATTTGTTCGCGGCGATTGCCATCGTCGTCGACAAGCCTTTCGTCGTCGGCGACTCGATCTCGGTCGAGAACTATCGAGGCAAGGTCGAGAACATCGGGCTCAAGACCACACGCGTGCGCAGCGACTCGGGCGAGCAGATCATCTTCGCCAACGGCGAGCTTCTGAAGAGCAAGATCAGAAACTACTCCAGATAAGAAAGGCGTCCGCTACGGACGCCTTTCCCGATCTCGATCAGTGGGTCAGACCAGTCTCGCCTCGAGCTGGATGTCGACGTTGCCCTTGAGCGCCTTGGAGACGGGACATCCCTCCTTGGTCTCCTGGGCAATCTGGTCGAATTTCACCTTGTCGATTCCGGGCACGCTCGCCTGGACGTTGAGCTTCATGGTCGTGATCCCGAAGCCGCCCGGCACCGCCTGAACGGTGCACGCTGCTGTCGTCTCTATTTTTTTCGCCGGCGTTCCGTTCTTTTCCAGTCCCGCGCCCAGCGCCATGCTGAAGCACGCCGCTTCAGCCGCGGCGAGAAGCTCTTCAGGATTGGATCCCGAGCCGCTCTCGAAGCGCGACGTGAAATTGTACTGGCCGCCTATCGACCCACTCTCGGCCTTGAAGCTGCCCTTTCCCGTTTTCAGTCCACCTTCCCACACCGCGCTCGCTTTTCTGGTAGGCATCCTCTCTCCGTCCGTGTGATGGCTCAGTGGGCGAAAGCTAATTAATTAGATTGCCGCCAATGGAGAGCGCACCCGCTGCCCCTGGCATTCCGCCGTCGATCGATCGAGTCCTGAGACTCTTCCGGTCGATGGGCCGTGAAGAGAAAATGCAGGCGCTGGTGCAATACTCGAAGAAGCTCGAGCCGTTTCCCGAGCGCTTCAGGGACATCGACCGCGGCGCGTTCACCGTTCCCGAGTGCCAGACGCGCGTCGACATCGTCCCGGAGATCCGCGACGGAAAAATGTACTTCTACGCAGATCTCAACACCCGCCAGTCCCCGACCATCGCCGCGGTACTCGCCATAATCTTCGGCGCGGTGAACGGCCAGCCGCCCGCAACTACTCTGGCCATCCCGACCGATTTCGTCGCCACCCTCATGGAAAGCATCGGTCTTGCGGCAAGGGAGCAGGGGCTCAACGCGATGGTCGCGAGGCTCAAACGGTACGCCCGGGAGGCGGCCGACCAACCGTAAACGAACGCGGCGCTGACCGACCGGCTGCATTCACGGCACAAGCAAACCGTTCGCGCCTTCTTACTCCAACCACGCTGCATCAGCGCTAATTTCCGGAATGACCGCCTCCGCCCGCTGTGCCTTGACCTACAAGACTCTCCTCGAGCTGACCTCGGCCGAGCACCATCGGTGGCACGAGTGGTTTCTGGAGCACGAGGAGGCGTGGGCGTCAGCGTTTGGCACCGGCCGCATGGCGACCGTCGGCTCGGTGATACTTCACATCTTCGGCGTCGAGCTGCGCTACGTGCAGCGGCTGCTGGATCAGCGCGTCGCCACCTGGGAAGAGCTCACCCAGAGCAGCATCGAGGAGGTCTTCGAGCTCGGTGAGGATGCGCGCGCACTGCTGGTGCAATTTCTGACCGACGCGCCAGAG
>DASXGU010000231.1:0-37697 GCA_036488915.1 Gemmatimonadaceae bacterium
GAATTCCCTCCAGCTCGTCCCATGCGCTGATCGGTGGTTATGCGGGTGCGGGAGTGGCGAAAGTCGGATGGAGCGCCATCACCTGGGGCATCAAATGGGTGCAGACGCTGTCTTTCATCGTCATCTCGCCGCTGGTGGGAATGCTGGCGGGCTTCCTACTGATGGTGGCGGTGTACTGGCTGTTCCAGGGCATGGGCCCGGCGCGTGTCGACCGCTTTTTCAGGGGAGCCCAGCTGGCGAGCTCGGCGCTGCTCTCACACGCCCACGGTGCCAATGATGCCCAGAAGACGATGGGCATCATCGTGGGCCTGCTGGTGTCGGTGAATCCGCTCACCGCGAAGGAGACTGGTTTCTTCCACCATCTCTACGTTCCCGGCGAAGGCATTCCATTGTGGGTGAAGCTGGGAGCATACACCGCCATCTCGCTCGGCACTTTGTTCGGGGGGTGGCGGATAGTGCACACCATGGGGTCTCGCATCACCAAGCTGCGGCCGGTGAGCGGATTCGCGGCGGAGACCGGCGGCGCGATCGCCATCAGCATTGCGACGCATTACGGCATCCCGGTGAGCACCACTCACACCATCGCCGGCTCGATCATGGGGGCCGGGGCTACGTACCGGTTTTCTGCGGTGCGATGGGGAATTGCCCGGCGCATCGTGTGGGCCTGGATAATCACCATCCCCGCGTCGGCCGCGATCGCCGCCCTCAGTTACTGGGCACTGGCTGCCTTCGGCCTTCGATGACGTGGCTTTCTTCGTGGTGATGCTTGATCTGCTTGCCCTCGGCCAGATAAACCGCGTCTTCGCCGATGTTGGTCGCAAGGTCGGCGATTCGCTCGAGGTTGCGGCCGACAAGTAGGAGCTCCAGCGAAGGCGTGATGGTTTTCGCGTCGGCCATCATGTGGGTGAGCAGGACCCGAAACACCGAATCGTGGAGCGAATCCACGACATCGTCGTCGCGGCAGACCTGACGGCCAAGCGCGCCGTCGGCCCGGATGAAAGCGTCGAGCGAGTCGCCGAGCATCTTGCGCGCGCGACGGGCCATCACGTCGATCTCGGGAATCGAGATGTTCACCTTGGGTTTGTCGGCGAGACGGAGCGCGGACTCGGCGATGTTTACCGCGTGATCGCCCACGCGCTCGAGGTCGTTGGAGACCTTGATGGCCCCGATGATGAACCGTAGATCGCGCGCCATCGGCTGCTGCAGCGCCAGCAGCTCCACCGCCGCCTGCTCGACTTCCATCTCCAGGCGGTTCAGCTCGGCGTCCCCTTCGATGACGAGCCTCGCTTTCTCCTTGTCGCGGGTCATCAGCGCCTCGACCGACAGGTCGGTGCGCTCCTCGGCCTTGGAGGACATGCCGAGCAGCTTTTCCTTGAGCGAAGAAAGCTGATCGTGAAAATGCCGGAAACCGGCGGAGGTCGAATCAGCTGTCATCCAAATCTCCCTGTGATGTAGGCGTCAGTGCGGTCTTCACGCGGCCGGGTGAAGAGCTGCTCGGTGGCTCCGAACTCGACGAGCTCGCCGGCGAAGAAAAAGGCCGTGTATTCCGACGCGCGCGCTGCCTGCTGCAGATTGTGGGTCACGATGATTATCGTCAACTCCCGTTTGAGCTCGTAGACGAGCTCCTCGATGCGCTGGGTCGAGCTGGGATCGAGCGCACTGGCTGGCTCGTCGAGCAGCAGCACTTCGGGCTGGTTGGCCAGCGCGCGGGCGATGCACACCCGCTGCTGTTGGCCTCCCGAGAGTCCGAGCGCGGATGTGCGCAGTCGGTCTTTCACCTCGTCCCAGATTGCCGCGCGTCGAAGAGACTTCTCTACCAGCTCGTCGAGCGACTCGGCGCTGGATATCCCGTTGATGCGCGGACCATAGGCGACGTTCTCGTAAATCGATTTCGGGAATGGGTTCCATCGCTGGAATACCATCCCGACCCGCTGTCTGAGGGCGACGATGTCGAGAGACTGGTCATAGACGCTCCGCCCATCGAGACACAGATCGCCGTCGTGGCGCACCGCGGGGATGAGATCGTTGAGTCGATTGATGGAGCGCAGAAAGGTGGATTTTCCGCACCCCGAAGGCCCGATCAAAGCGGTGACAGAGCGCGGGGGAACGGCCATCGAGATGTTCCTGAGGGCCTGTTTCTTCCCGTACCAGAACGAGAAATCGCGTGCCTCGATGGTGCCGCCGGGGCTGGCTTTTGTGCCCGGCGCGGAGCTGGGAGCGGATGGCGCGAGTGCGGTCATCCAAACCGTCCGGTGATGTAGGACTCGGTGCGCGGATCTCTCGGAGCGGTGAACAAGTCCCTGGTGGATGCAAGCTCGACGAGCTCGCCACCGAGCAGGAACGCGGTGCGATCGGACACGCGAGCGGCCTGCTGCATGTTGTGGGTGACGATGACGACGGTGACCGTGTTGCGAAGCTCGTAGACGAGCTCTTCGACTTTCTGGGTGCTGAGCGGGTCCAGCGACGCCGTCGGCTCGTCGAGCAGTATGACGCGAGGCCTCGTAGCCAGTGCGCGGGCGATGCAGAGCCGCTGCTGCTGGCCCCCGGAGAGCGCGATCGCGCTCTCGTTGAGGCGGTCCCTGACTTCGGCCCACAAGCCGGCCCGAACCAGTGCTTCCTCCACGATCTCGTCGGTGTTGCCCCGCGAGCGGTGACTCCTGGCATCGACGCGAAGTCCGGCGGCGACGTTGGCGCGGATCGACATCGTCGGGAACGGGGTTGGTCGCTGGAAGACCATTCCAACGTGCCGCCTGATGGCGACCGGACTGGTGCCGTCGCCGTAGATCTCGCTGCCGAGAATCTCCACGGACCCTTCGACGCGGGCGCCTGGCACCGTCTCGTGCATGCGGTTGAGACAGCGCAGGAGCGTCGATTTTCCGCAGCCGGACGGACCGATGATGGCCGTCACCGCCCGCTGCGGGACCTCCATCGAGACGTTGCTGATCGCCGCGCGGTCGCCGAAGTAGGCGTAAAGCCCGCTCGTCACGATGCACGGCGCCAGCTGCTGCTGGGGAAGGCGTTCCTCCGCGGCGGCTCGCACCTGCACGGTGGGCGTCTTCGGGCGAGGGGGTGTCTCGCGCACGACTTCAGTCGACAGCCGCACCGAACCGTGAGCGCGTCACTACCCGCGCAGCGATGCTGATGATCAGAACCATGCCGATCAGGACGAGCGCACCGGCCCACGCCTGGCGGTGCCACTCGTCGTAGGCGCTGATGGCGTAGGTGAATATCTGGAGCGGCAGGGCGGCGATGGGTTCGCGCAGGCCCGTCGACCAGAACTGGTTTCCGAACGCGGTAAAGAGCAGCGGCGCTGTCTCGCCGGCAATTCGGGCAATGGCGACCAGCGCGCCGGTGGCGATTCCGGCCAGCGCGGTTCGCAAAACGATGGAAATCGAGGTCCGCCACTTGGAGTATCCGAGCGCCAGCGCCGCTTCGCGGAGGGAATTCGGGACGACGCCGAGCATCTCCTCCGTCGTTCTCGTGACGAGTGGGATCATCATCGCGGCCAGCGCGACGCCGCCGGCCAGTGCGGAGAAATGTCCAATCGGGCGAACCAGAATCTCCCAGGCAAAGATGCCGATGACGATCGATGGCAGTCCGTTGAGAACGTCGGAAAGGAAGCGGACAGTGTAGGCGAGCTTCGTCGTTTTCTTTTCGGCGAGGTAGAGTCCCGCACCGATGCCGATTGGAAGTCCGATCAGACTGGCGGTGCCGATGAGCACGAGCGTGCCGACGATCGCGTTTGCCATCCCGCCGCCTTCTTCGCCGACGGGCTTGGGCATATTGGTGAAGAACGACGGCGAGATCGAAGACGCGCCTTCCCGGATCAGATGCCACAGGATGAGAAGCAGCGGCAATGTCGCAAGCACCGCCGCAAGGTAGGTCAGGCCGATCATCACTCCGCTCACGACGTGACGGCTGCGGGCTGTTTTCACGCGGTGCGGCTCCGCGAGACGCTCCATACCAGCCACCTGGCGACCGCGTTCACTATGAGGGTAATGGCGAACAATGAGGCACCGACGGCCATCAGCGCCGACAAGTGCAGGTTGTTCGTCGCTTCGCTGAACTCATTGGCGATGAGCGAAGCCATGGTGTATCCCGGCGCGAAAAGCGAGGGAGAGATCGCGGGCCGGTTTCCGATCACCATCGTCACGGCCATGGTCTCGCCAAGCGCGCGGCCGAGCCCGAGCATGATTCCACCGATGATTCCGGAGCGGGCGTATGGAATCACGGCGTCGCGAATCATCTCCCAGCGGGTTGCCCCGAGCGCAAGCGCCGCCTCGCGCTGCGACCGGGGAACGGCGAGCAGAACTTCCCGGGCGACGGCGGAGATATACGGAAGCGCCATGATTGCCAGGATGAGGCCGGCCGCCAGCATGCTGGGCCCGTAAGCCGGCCCCGAAAAAAAAGGCGTCACACCGAGGTGTAGGGTGTCGCGGAGAAAGGGCATGACGTGCTCGCGGAGCAGGGGAATCAGCACGAAAATCCCCCACAAGCCGTACACCACGCTCGGAATTGCCGCCAGCAGATCGACGAGAAATCCAACCGGCTGGCGAAGCCACGCCGGCGAGAACTCGGAGAGAAAAATCGCCACGCCGATGGCAAGAGGCGTGGCGATGACCAGCGCGACGAGCGAGGAAACGAGTGTCCCGAAGAGTGCTGGGGCCGCGCCGAAGTGACCGGCGGCAACATCCCAGTCGCTCGACGTGACGATCGAGAAACCGAGCTTGGCGAACGCAGGCCAGGCCGCAGCAAAGATCGAGATGGCGATGGCTATCACCAGACCCGGAACCACCAGCGCGCACACCGTTGTGAGCGCTCCGTAGATTCTGTCGCCGACGGCGGACGCGTCGACGCGAAGGCTCCGGCGCTCTTTGTCCAGCCAGCGCGCCGAGAGAGCGGTCACTTGGCGGCGACGCCGTCGATCGTTGCGAGCCTGGCCTTGAGGCGCGTCGTCATTTCCGCCGGCAGCGGAGCGTAGTCGAGCGAGGCAGCTTCCGCTTCGCCATCGGTGTAAGCCCAGTTCATGAAGTCGACCAGCTTCCTTCCTTTCGCCGCGTCCTTCTGGTGCTGATAGATGAGGATCCAGGTGCAGGACGAGATGGGGTACGAATCAGCGCCAGGAGCGTTGACGATCGAGAACCGGTAGTCCGTGTTGGCGGGCAGAGACTTGGCGACGTTAGCTGCCGCGGCTGTGACCGCTGCCACCGACGCGAGCACTGTCTTGCCGGCCTGATTGGTGATGCCGGCGAAAGGAAGACTGTTCTGCCTGGCGTAGGCGAGCTCGACGTAGCCGATGGAACCGGGGGTCTGCTTGACCTGACCCGCGACGCCTTCGTTGCCCTTGGCGCCGAGTCCGACGGGCCACTTGATCTCCTTGCCCTTTCCGAGGCTCGAGGACCAGGACGGGCTGACGGCCGACAGGTAGTCGCTGAAGATGTAGGTCGTGCCGCTGCCGTCAGAGCGGTGCACAACCAGGATATCACTCGCGGGGAGCGAGACTCCCGGGTTCAGGGTGGTGATGCGGGTGTCATTCCATTTGGTCACGCGGCCGGAGAAGATGTCGGCGATCGCCGCTCCGGTCAGGGTGATGGGCTTCGTCAAGCCGGGGATGTTGTAGGTGATGACGACGGCACCCATCACTGTCGGGAAGTGCAGGACCGGACCGCCCTTGGCGCCGGCGAGCTCGGAGTCGCTCATCGGGCTGTCAGATGCGCCGAAATCGACGGTCTGCTCAGACAGCTGTCGGATTCCGCCGCCCGAGCCGATCGACTGATAGTTGATCTTGACTCCGGTGCGCTGGGCGTAGTCGGAGAACCACTTGGAGTAGATCGGGTAAGGGAACGTCGCGCCGGCGCCGGTGAGATCCGAGCTGCCGCCCGATGAGGCAGTGGATGAAGCTGTACCGGAATTACTGCCGCCTTCTCTGGCGCAAGCCGCCGACAGCATCACGACGGCGACAAATCTCAGGGCTTTCACGCGCTGCTCCTGGGTTCGGTTTTTCTGGGGGATTTTCGATAGCAGAAAAATAGGAGCGCCCCTCAACGGTCATGACGCATGTCAGGTAACGACATTGTCACAACCGCCGAGGGGCGGTCTTTTTCTCCGCTGAAAAAGGGCGCTAGAAGTTGGCGACCAGATGCAGGAAGTAAGTCTTCGTCGTCGCCGCGATGGCGCCGCTATGCGGCGTCTGTTCCTGGTAATCGAGGGAGAGCGCCGACTTCTTGTTGAGATCCAAGGTGAGCCCGCCGATCACGGTGTCGATGTAGCTGTCTGTTGCAGTGTTGGGCTTGAACCGGTCCCACCTGGCGACGAGGCCAAGAGGAAATGCCGAGCTCCCTCCCAGGAGCTGAAACGGCTTGATCACCGCGAATCCCGAGACCAGCCGCCCGGTGCTGTCGACTTCGACCCGTGGCGCGGTCAGGGTGTTGGCGCCCGTCTCCTTCGCATCCTTTCTGGTGTCCCATTCCGCGCCAGCCGAAAAGCGCGGATCGCGGAGACCAGCAAAAACGCCGGATCTAATGCGGGGTAGCGAGTTCCCAACCGGACCCACCTGTGCAGGCCCGCCGCTGACGAAGCCGCTGGCGAGAGCACCCTGGTATCGCCACCCGGTGATGGCGAAGCTCTTGATCACCGGATTGGTCGAGCCCGACAACGGCGTGATCGAGAGACGCGCCGCGTAATCCTTGAATCGATCGACCTCACGCGAAGTGTAGCCCGGCCCGTTCACGATCGTCGCGTAGAACTCGCCGAACTTGTTGGGCAGCGTCCAGAGTGTCGCAACGCCGGCGTCGGACGAAGCGAAAAAGCCGGCGCGCTCGACCGCCGTCTGCGAGATCCAGCGGGGCCAGAACCCCTCCATGTGATCGATGACGACGTTGTGCACGAGACCACCGCGGATGTTGGCATTCCACGAGGCGCTCTTGATCAGGTCGTACTGCAGATAGGCGTATTTCGCGCGAATCACCCAGCCACGATAGAAAGCATCGGCCGGCGTCGTCCCCTGCTGGAACACATCGAGTGTCACCCGAATGCTGGCGCGGTCACCGGCCGGCATGCGGAACGTCAGGTAAGTGCGCTCGAGGTCGAACTTGTTCTGCGACTTCTGTGGCCCCTTGTCGCCGCGATACTGGTAATTGGCGTAAAGCACGCCGGAGAAGTCGACCGGTATGGAAACCGTTGCCGCAGGTGGTGGGGGCGGCGCTGGCTTGGTGGTATCGGCGGGTGTCGGCTGCTGGGCCGACAATGCCAGTGGCAACGCCAGCGAGATGCATGCAACGAGTATTCTCTTCATCGAGCTGCTCCGACGTTGGTGTCACCCATCTGAATGGACTTCAACCTGGTTTGGAGCTGAGCGACCATTGCCGGGGGCAGCGGCGCGTAATCGAGACTCGCCGCCGTCTTCTCGCCGTCCTTGTAGGCCCAGCGGAGAAAATTCACCAGCTTGGCGCCCTTAACCTTATCACTCTGGTTCTGATAGGCGAGGATCCAGGTCATGGACGAGATCGGATACGTGTCCTTGCCCGGTGCGTTGACGATGGATATGCGGTAATCGGTGGTCTTCGGCAGCTTCATGCCGGATGCGGCGGCAGTGACGGACGCGATCGTCGGCGTGACATAGCGGCCGGCGGCGTTCTTCACGTTGGCATACGGAAGCTTGTTCTGCCTGGCATACGCGAGCTCGACATAGCCGATGGAGCCCGGCGTCTGCTTGACCTGACCGGCAACACCCTCATTGCCCTTGCCACCCAGTCCAACCGGCCACTTGATCTCCTTGCCCTTGCCCAGGCTCGAGGACCACGAAGGACTGACTGCCGAGAGGTAGTCGCTGAAGATGTAGGTGGTGCCGCTGCCGTCCGAACGGTGGACGACGAGGATGTCAGAGTTGGGAAGAGCCACCCCGCGGTTCTGTGCGACAATCCGCGCATCATTCCACTTGGTGATCTTCCCTGAAAAAATGTCGGCGATGACGTCACCGCTCAGGTCGAGCGGTCGATTCACGCCGGGAACGTTATAGGTTATGACGACCGCGCCCATCACGGTCGGGAAGTGCAGCACCGGACCGCCCTTGGCGCCCGCCAGCTCGGCGTCGCTCATGGGACTGTCTGACGCGCCGAAATCGACCGTCTGCTCGGAAAGCTGCCTGATCCCGCCGCCCGAGCCGATCGACTGATAGTTGATCTTTACCCCGGTGGCCGCGGCGTAGTCGGAGAACCACTTCGAATAAATCGGATACGGAAACGTCGCGCCTGCTCCAGTCAGATCTACGGACTGCGATGCCGCAACAACTGAGAAGAGCGCTGTCGCAGTGAGAGCGGCAGCGATGCTGCGAACGGTTTTGATCACTTATAGCTCCGTGAGGGGAATTGGTCGCCCTGAAAGTCTCCCGGTCACGTCACGAATGATCACGCCGTACGTAAAGGGTTTGTCACGACTGCCCGGCCGGCGGTCCGGCGGGAAACAGGATCGCGATCTTCGTTCCGACATCCACCGTGCTCTCCGCGCTGACCGATCCGCCGTGGGCTTCGACCAGGTGCTTCACGATCGCCAGGCCCAGTCCGGTGCCGCCGGCCTCGCGCGACCGGCCGCTGTCGGCCCGGTAGAACCGCTCGAAGATTCGCGGCAGATGCTCGGGAGGAATCCCGCTGCCGGTGTCGCCGACCGACAGCACCGTACCGGCCTGCGCGCGATTGGTCTCAATGGTTATGCGTCCCGATGAGGTGTGTCGGATCGCATTTTCCACCAGGTTGAGCAGGATCTGCTCGAGCGCCGTTCGGTCGGCGTAAATGGTCTCGGCCCCCGGCCGCACTATCGTTTCCAGCACGATCCCCTTGGTTTTGGCGGAGTCGGTGACCCGGGCGAATACCTCGGCGGCGACGTCGGCAACCCCCGTGGGTTGAGGATGCGGCTGCCAGTGTCCCGATTCGATGCGGGACAAATCGAGGAGCTCGTCGACGATGCGCTGCATCCGCTGGGCATTGCTGACGATCGTCCTGGCGAACTGGGCGCGACGATCCGCCGGGAGCTCCGGATCCTGAAGTGTTTCGGCGAATCCGCCCACGATGGTGAGCGGCGTGCGAAGCTCGTGCGACACGTTGGCGACGAAATCTCTTCTCACCGCCTCGAGCCGCCTGATCGGCGTCAGATCGAACAGCGCCAGCACGGCCCCGCCATTGGCGAGCGGACGAGCGGTAAGCGAAAAGGTCGTCTGACCGATCACCACTTCTTCGGTCTCGGTGGGCGTGCCGCTCAGCGCCAGGAGGATGGCGTTGCGCAGCGTGGCTTCACGCGGAAGAAAGTCGAGGCCGAAGGCGACCGGCCGGTCGATGGAGAGAAGCCGGCGACCGGTCTGGTTGATGCGGACCACTTCGTGCGACGGCGAGATGGCGATCACTCCTTCATTCAGCGTTTCGACGAGCGCCGTCAGAATCGATTGCTCGGCGGTCAGCGCCGAGAGTCTGAGCTCCAGCTGCTCCGCGAGCCGGTGCACCGCGTCGGCGAGATCGCCGACTTCGCCGGGCGCCGCGAGCGGTGGGTGGCGCCTGTGCTCACCGGCGGCGAGCGACCGCGCCACGTCGCGCAGCTCCGCGATCGGTTTCGAGACGGCCCGCGAGAACAGCGCGGCGAGAATCGCCGCCAGGATGAACGACACCAGGCCGGCCAGAAGCACACCGCTGCGCGCGCGGTCGAACAGATCCTCGACGGTCGTGGTGGTGACGGAGACGCGCGCCGTACCCAGCGGTGCCTTCACCGCGACGTAAAGCCGCTCTTCTCCCGTCGAGGGGCTCATTCTTCTCGACGAGCCAACGCCGACTCTCTGTGCTTCGACCACCTCGGGACGGTGGCTGTGATTCTCCAGACTCCGCAGCGCCGGTCCGTCGAATTCGGAGTCGCCGAGGACGTGGCCAGCCGGGTCGATCAGCGTGACGCGGCGTCCGGTTGCCGCTCCCGCCGCGTCGGCGAGCGAATCAGGGTCGACTCCAGGCTTCCATTGGGTGGCGAGGAAGCGCGCCTCTCCCGCCAGGTCATTGATGGTCTGCTCGGTGATGTTGGAGTGCAGCTGATTGTCGATGATCAGCACCACCGACACCACCATCACCGCGACAATCGCCATCGATTGCAGCAACAGCCGCTGCGCCAGCTTCACGAGCGCTCGCTGAGGTTGCGAATGCGGTAGCCGAATCCGCGCACGGTCTCGATGAGGTCTCCGGCGGCGCCGAGCTTGGCGCGCAGACGCTGGACGTGCATGTCGACGGTGCGAGTCTGGATGTCCGGCGCCGCCTCCCAGACCGATTCCAGCAGCAGGTTGCGCGGCTGTACTCTGCCTTTGCGCTCGACGAGCAGCGCCAACAGCTTGAACTCTGTCGGGGTGAGATCGATCTCGCGACCGTCGACGGTGACTCGATGCGCCGTGTTGTCGATTCTGATCGGTCCGATCTGTCTCACGTCCTCCGGCTCATCCTGGCCGGCTCTGAGCCGGCGAAGGATCGCGCCGACGCGCAGCACAAGCTCCTGCGGGCTGAACGGCTTGGTCAGATAGTCATCGGCGCCGAGTGTCAGCCCCTTGATGCGATCGCTCTCCTCCCGGCGAGCGGTGAGCATCAGCACGGCGATTCGCGACGTCGCGCTGTCGTCGCGGAGCTCGCTCATTACGTCCAGGCCGGAAAGCCCGGGAAGCATGAGATCGAGAATGACGAGCGCCGGTTTGTCCCGTCGCGCCGCGGCGAGACCCTCGGTGCCGCTGGTGGCTGTGGAAACCGAATACCCGGACTTGGCCAGGTGATAGGCGACGAGGGCGACAATATCGGGCTCGTCATCGACCACGAGGACGCGCTCTGCCGCTGCGCTGGGCTCAGTCACGTCTGGAACTTCCAACTCCCGCGTCGCTGCGTCAACTCGGGCTCTGTCACAAACACGTTACGATAGCGTTGCACTCCCTCGTCCGAGTTCGCGCCGCTAGCTTTGCATTTCACCTTTTCGAAAGCGTTGCGACGGGATGATTTCGCGAAAAATTGCGTTGCTGGCCTGCGCGCTGCTGGCTTGCGCTCCGAGCCGGCTCAGCCGCTCACCCCATGGAGAATCCACCTATGGAGTGCCGCCCCTCGATTCGGCTGTGCGGCAAGCTACGTTTTTGCGTGTTATTGCCACCAACGATTTTCACGGCGCTCTCGAGCCGCGTCCCGATGCGAACGGAGTCCGACGGGGCGGAGCTGCCTACGTTGCCGACGCGATCGACCGGGCCCGGCGCGAATGCGCGCCCAGCTGCGAGACGCTATTGCTCGACGCGGGAGACCTCTTTCAGGGGACGCCGGCGTCGAACCTCGCCTACGGGCGGCCAGTGGTCGAGTACTACAATAGAATGGGGTACGCGGCGTCGGCGCTGGGCAACCACGAGTTCGATTGGGGCGTCGACAGCCTGCGCGCCAGAATGCGGCAATCGAAGTTCGGGATCTTCGGCGCCAACGTCCGCTACACCGATGGTCGAGACGTCCCCTGGATTCGAAACGATACCATCGTCACTCGCGGCAACACCCGCATCGGCATAATCGGCGTCTCCACGGTTACGACTCCGACGACGACTCGCGCCGCCAATGTGGTCGGGCTGCGGTTCGACGATCCGGCGCCGATCGTCGACAGCATCGGGACCGCGCTCAGGAAGCGCGGCGCCGACCTCATCATAGTCATCGCGCACGCGGGGGCGTTCTGTGACCGCACCGGCGCCGGTGATTGCGGCGGCGAGATCATCGACTTCGCGCGAAAGCTCACCACCAAAGTCGACGCCATCGTGAGCGGACACACGCACTCGCTGGTAAACGCCGAAGTGAAGGGCATACCCATCGTCCAGGCGCGATCGAGCGGCCGGGCTATCGACGTCCTGGACATTCCTCTGGCGGGAGCCGATCGCGCCGTCCGCCATCAGGTGCGCGAGATCGCGGCGGATACGTTGACGCCCGTTGCGGCGATCGATTCGATCGTGCAGCGCGCGGTAGCCGCGGTTGCTCCTCTGGTAAACCATCACGTCGCCACGATTTCCGCCACGCTGCCCAGGCAAGGGTCGCAGTACCCGCTCGGCAACCTGATCGCCGATGCCCAGCGGTGGGCGGCGAAGGGAGATGTCGCGATAATGAACAACGGCGGGATCCGGACCGAGCTGCGGGCGGGCGACGCTACCTACGGATCGCTCTTCGAGGTCCAGCCATTCGGCAACACGCTCTACTCGCTCACGATGACGGGAGCGCAGCTGCGTGGCCTGCTCGAGGCGATGCTGGCCAAAAAACAGCTCGACGATCACGTCAGCGGACTGACCATCCGCTACAACCCGGCCGCGCCGAGCGGCTCGCGCCTGGTGTCGGCGACGCTCGCCGATGGAGCGCCGCTCGCCGACCAGAAGACCTACAACGTCATCGTCAACGATTTTCTGGCCACCGGTGGCGAGGGCTACAACGCCGGCGGTCGGGCGACGTCCAGCAAGGCACTGAACATCGTCGATCTCGACGCCCTCATCGACTATCTCGAATCTCTGCCTTCTCCCGTAACCGCGCCGGACGAAGTGCGCATTGCGCCGGTCTCGCCGTGAGCCCAACGGTTCGCATTTACATAAACGCCAGGCCGGTGGACGTCGACTCCACGGCGACGGCGCTGCAGGCCGTCGAAGCATTCGACGCTGCCGAGGCGGCAGCCATTCGCAATGGTGAGCGGATGCTCACCGACAGCCGCGGCATTCCGGCGCGGAACGATGCCCCAGTGCACAACGGCGCCATTTTTCGCATCGTACGTGCTCGCCAGAGCGGCGACGACACCGACCTCACCTTTCTGTAATGCCACTTTCGATCTTCTCTACCAAGCTCCGCCAACTGCCGAAGGCGGAGCTGCATTGCCATCTCGACGGATCGGTCAGGGCTTCGACTCTGCTCGACCTTGCGCGCGAGCAACGTGTGCAGCTGCCCAGGCAGACGCCCGAGGAGCTGGCGGAGTTCATGAGGGTCGACGACGCCCAAAGCCTCGAGGATTACCTGCGCCGTTTCGACTTCACCATCTCCGTGATGCAGAGCGAGGAGGCGCTCGAGCGCGTCGCGTACGAGCTCGCCGAGGACGCTGCGGAAGACGGCGTGCGCTACATCGAGATTCGGAACGCGCCCCTGTTGAACGTCGTCCGCGGCCTGACTCTGGTACAGGCGATCGAGGCTCCGCTTCGCGGAATGCGGAAAGCCGAAAACGATTTCGGCATCATCGCCCGCTTCATCGTCTGCGGCCTGCGGCAATTCCCAGCCGAAAGCTCGCTCGAGATGGCAAAGCTGGCGGTGGAGTTCAAGAACGAGGGCGTCGTCGCCTTCGATCTCGCCGGCGGAGAGAAGGGCAACCCCGCCTCCAGGCACGCCGAGGCGTTCCGCTACGCGCGGGAGAACAATCTTGCGGTGACGGTGCATGCCGGCGAAGGCGATGGTCCCGAGTCGATCGCCGAAGCGGTGCACATCTGCGGAGCCAACCGCATCGGCCATGGCACGCGACTGATAGAGGATGCCGATCTCACCCAGTACGTCAACGATCGCCGCATCGCGCTCGAGGTATGTCTGACGAGCAACGTGCAAACCCGTGTCGCCGAATCCTACGCCACCCATCCATTCCGGGAGTACTTCGATCGCGGCCTCAACGTCACGCTCAACACCGACAACCGACTCATGAGCGCGACCACTCTGACCGACGAATACGTTTACGCAGCCGAGCACATGGGCTTCTCGCTCGAGGAGTTGGCGGGTGTTGCGCTGAACGGCTTCGAGAGCGCATTTCTACCGTGGGATGAACGGCTGGCGCTGATCGAGGAAGCGTCTGATACCATCGAAGAGATGATCGGGACCGACGAATGAGCAACGAGTACACGACCGAAGGGGCGGTCAAAGCGGCGGCGGCGATTCGGCTCAAGGCGGCGACCCGACAGCCGCGAGTCGGCATTATCCTCGGCTCCGGGCTCGGCGGCCTCGCGAAGTCCATCGGCGAGGCGGTTCGAATCCCTTTCCGGGAGATTCCGGGGTTCCCGGAGGCGACCGTCGCCGGTCACGAGGGTGCTGTGATCGTCGGAGCGCTGGGTGGACGTGAAGTCGTCGCGTTGAGCGGCAGATTTCACATGTACGAGGGTCATTCCGCGGCGCTGGCGGCTTTTCCCGTCCGCGTCTTTCACGCACTCGGCGCGCACGACCTGTTCGTGTCGAACGCGGCTGGTGGAATCTCGCCCAAGCTGGCGGTCGGGGATCTGATGATGATCTCGGACCATCTCAACCTGATGGGTGCCAACCCGCTGGTCGGCTCGGCGCAGAAGGGAGAGGTGCGCTTTCCCGACATGACCGACGCCTACAACCCGGGCCTGCGGTGGATACTGCGCACCACCGCGGAAGCGCTGGGGATCACACTGCGCGAAGGCGTATATGCCGGGCTTCTCGGGCCATCGTACGAGACGCCAAGCGAAGTGAAGATGCTCAGGCTCCTCGGCGCGGACGCTGTCGGAATGTCGACGGTGCCCGAAGTGATAGTCGCGCGGGCTCTGGGAATGCGCGTCGCGGGCGTCAGCTGCATCACCAACGCAGCTGCCGGTGTGACCGGTGCCGCGCTCAGCCACGCCGAGGTGCTGGAGACTACCGATCGGGTGAGCTCGGCGTTCGAGTCTCTGGTGACGGAGTTTCTGACCCGGCTCAGCGCGCCCCAGCTGGTCGCCCTCAAATAAGACTACCGGCCGCCGCTCAGGAGTCGGCGGCGAGATGGTTCAGCGGACCGTGACCGCCTCCGAGTCCGGGCGCGGTGGCGATGGCGTTGTGCACGTAGTCGATCGAGCGCCGCACCGCGGCGTGCAGTGATTCGCCGTTGGCCAGCTGGGCGGCAATTGCTGCGGAAAGCGTGCAGCCGGTTCCGTGGGTGTTGGCAGTCTCCAGCCTGCGGCTGCGAAAAACCCGGACGTCTCCGTCGTAGAGGATGTCGATGACCCTGTCGCCCGGCAGATGACCGCCTTTTATGAGCGCGGCCTGAGCGCCCATCTCGTTCACCAGAATCTCGGCGGCCTCCACCATCGCGTCCTCATCCTCGAGGGTGCGGTCCGTGAGTATCCCCGCTTCCTCGAGATTTGGAGTCACCAGCGTCGCCAGCGGGAGCAGCTCCCGGCGAATCGCCGCGATGGCATCCTGCTCGAGCAGCACGTCGCCCGAAGTTGCGACCATCACCGGATCGAGCACGTAATTGCGCAAGGAATTGTCGCGAATTGCGCCCGCGACGGTCATCGCGATCGCCGCATTGGCCAGCATGCCGGACTTGGCGGCCGCCGGTGGAAGATCGGAAATCACGGCGTCGATCTGCGCGCGCACCAGCGCGGTCGAGACCGGCTCCCAGGCGTCCACACCGCGAGTGTTCTGAGCGGTGACGGCGGTGATCGCGGTAGTGCCGAAAACCCCGAAGCGCTGGAATGTCTTGAGATCCGCCTGGATGCCGGCGCCGCCTCCGGAATCGGAGCCGGCGATCGTCAGTGCAATGCGCATCAAGGAAAGATGCGCCGCGAAAGATCGGGACGCATCATCCGACAACCCAAAGCTCGTTTACTGAACCTGTCGGGGCGGCGGCGACGGGGGCAGCGACTGGATCCGAGCCTTGAACGCGTGGAAGTTCCGGGTGTCGGTACCCAATCGAGCCAGCTCCGCGGGCGGCAGCTGATTGATGCGGGCCTGCACGGCGTTGATACGGTCCTCTTCGAGAGGATGGGTCTGGAACCAGGCGTCCACGCCGGCCGGCTTGGTCTTACGCTCGTCGAGCAGCTTCTGGAACATCGTCACCATTCCAACGGGGCTGATCCCGGCCCGGACCGTATTCTTGAAGCCTTCGTCGTCGGCTTCGGCTTCGTCCTGACGGCTGAAACGCGCGAAGACGGCGCCGCCGGCTACGTTGATCGCCGCACCAGCAGCCTGGCTGTTGCAGATGCTGGTGAGAATGCAGGCGAGCGTTATTCCGATATTGGCGCCTTGCTCCTTCTCCATCTGCTTGACCGTATGACGGCGGAGAACGTGACCGATCTCGTGACCAAGCACCCCCGCCAGTTCGTCCATCTGGTCAGCGCGCTGAATGAGGCCGCGATTCACATAAACGAATCCGCCGGGCACGGCGAAAGCGTTCACTTCCTGGGCGTCGACGATGAAAAAGTGCCAGTCCAGATCGCTGCGACTGGTCAGGCGCGCGATCGAATCTCCGAGGACGTTGATGTACCGATTCAGCTCCGGATCCTGAATGATCGGTAGTTGCGCATTGATCTGTTGCGCATATTGCTGTCCCATCTGCACTTCCTGCTGCTGCGAGATGCCGCAGCCAAGCAGGGAGCAGGTGATGGCAACGCCCAGTAATGCTCGTTTCATTGGTGCTCCACCGATGAGATTCGGGGACCCGCGGAGGCAAGTCCCATTCCAGCCAAAGTAATCAAAGACAACGCTTGAAACTGCTCACCCTTGCCCGCGATCTGCGACGCAGAAAGTCGCGCGAAAAGCAATCGCTGTTCGTCGCCGAAGGCGTGCGTGCGGTCGAAGAGCTCGTGCGCTCCGGTCTCGTCGTGCGCGGCGTGCTCGTGGCGCCCCAGTTCGCCGACGCGCCGCGCGGGCAGGCGCTGCGCGCTGCCCTCGATGAATCCGGCGCCGAGGTACTGGAGGTTTCCGAGAAGGACTTCCGTTCCGCGACCGAGACCGAGTCGCCACAGGGCGTGCTCGCGGTAGCCGAGATTCCCGAACGCACTTTTGATACACTGGAGATCGGTGGGTTGTGCCGAGTGATCCTGCTCGATGGTGTCCAGGACCCCGGCAACGTCGGTACGATCGTGCGGACCGCTGCCGCGCTCGGCGCTGCGGCGACGATCGCGCTCCCCGGCACCGTGGATTTGTGGAATCCGAAAGTCATAAGAAGCTCGATGGGTGCACAATTTCAGCATCCGGTGCTCCATGCCGGGGTCGAGGACACTCTGGCTTTCCTCCAGCGCCAGGGGTTCGAGCTCTGGGCTGCCGACGCGGGCGGTGCCGCCATGACGGCCGCCGATGCCCCGCGTCGCCTCGCCATCGCCGTCGGCAACGAAGGCTCGGGGCTGTCCCAGACAATCCGTTCCAGCGCGCGGCGAACGGTCTCGCTGCCGATTGCGCGCAACGTCGAGTCACTCAACGTCGCGGTTGCGACGGGAATCATTCTCTATGAGCTTCGTGCATGATTGAAATCCTCGAAGGCATCTACGTTTTCGTCATCGGCGCCGCGATTGGATCGTTCCTCAACGTCTGCATTGGCCGATGGCCGGAAGGACTTTCGGTGGTCAAGCCCCGCTCGCGCTGCCCGAAGTGCGGTCACCAGATCACGGCCATCGAAAACATCCCCATTCTCAGCTGGCTGATGCTGCGCGGCAAATGCAGCGCCTGCCACGAGCGGATCTCCATTCAGTACCCGATCGTCGAGCTGCTGGTGGGACTCCTGTGGCTCGATGTTTACGGGCATTTCGGCATCACGTTGACGGCCGTGCGCGTCGCGGTGTTTGGCACCGTGCTCCTGGGAATAGCGATCACCGACGCCAAGTATTTTCTCATTCCCGACGGTTTCACGGTCTTCGGCCTCTTCTTCGTGCTGGTCACGGCCATCGCCGCCTTGTTCTTCGGGGAGGCGGAGCCCTTCGCCCACCCATGGGACGCGGTGCTGGGGATGTGCGTCGGCGCGGGCGCGATTTCGATCGTCGGCTGGCTGGGTGAGGTGTGGCTCAAGCGGCCGGCGATGGGGTTTGGCGATGTCACCCTCATGGCCGTGATCGGCGCCGCGCTCGGCCCCGTACGCTCCCTGCTGACGATTTTCATTGCCGCCGTGCTGGCTCCAATCGTTCTGCTCGGCATCGTGTATCCCCTGTCGGCGCGTGGGCTCGCCGACGACAAGGGCCAGACCGAGCTCGCGCTGGAGGGCGGCACTGGGTGGCGCAGACGCGAGCTCCCGTTCGGCGTCTTTCTTGCGCCCGCGGGCTTCATCGCGCTCATGCACGGCGACGCCATCATTGCATGGTATCTGCGCGTTTCCGGCCTCTGAGATCAACGTGTCTATCTACCAGACTGGTGTGATGACGACTTCCATGAAACGAACCCTCGCATCCGTCGCAATCACCTTGCTGACGTTCGTCTCGGCGTGCGAGAGCCAGAAGCCCAAATACGAAGGGCCGTACGCGGCAGAAGTCGCCGCGGCGGTGCCGATGATCGAGAAATCGATCGGGCTCAAGTTCAAGACGCCGCCCAAGGTCGAGACGCGCTCCAAGGAACAGGTGCGCGCCTTCGTCACCAAGCAGTTCACCGATTCGCTGGCAGTGCACGACATCGCCGGGCAGGAAGCTGCTTACAAGCTGCTGGGCATGATTCCCGACAGCCTCAAGCTGCAGCAGTTCCTCACCAGCCTCCTCGAGGAGCAGATAGTCGGCTACTATGATCCCAAGACCAAGGTCCTATACGTGGTTGACGGAGCGCCCAAGGACATGGCGGGCATCACCATCACCCACGAGCTCGTGCACGCTCTGCAGGATCAGTACATCTCGCTCGACTCGGTGCAGAGCGTCCGCGACGACAACGATCGTCTTTCGGCGGCGCAGTCGGTGTTCGAGGGTCAGGCGGTGTACGAGCAGATATCGATCATGCTTGGCGGCACCAACATCGCCATCAACCTACCCGGGGGCTGGGACCGCATCCGCGACATGATCCGCGAGAACCAGGGCTCGATGCCGATCTTCGCCGAGGCGCCGAAGGTGATTCAGGAGACGCTGATCTTCCCGTACCTGAGTGGCGCCGAGTTCTACCGCAACTTCAAGGAAAGAAAGCCGGGCGCGGTGATCTACAAGGACATGCCCACGTCGACTGAGCAGATCATCCACCCGGCGGCATTCTTCGGCACGCGCGACAATCCGACCAGGGTCACGCTTGGGACCCTGTCCAATGCCACCAGGATCTATGACAACGATCTCGGCGAGTTCGAGACGCGGCTGTTTCTCTTCCAGCATCTCAACGATCAGAACGATGCGGTGCGCGGAGCAACTGGCTGGGACGGTGACCGCTATGCGGTCGTAAACACGCCGCAGGGGAAGGGCATCGTCTGGCTGACCGTTTGGGATTCGCCAGTCGAGGCAGGAGAATTCTTTCACCTCGCCGGCCAGGCGATCGAGAAGCGCTTTTCGACCAAAGCAGTGGCGGCCTCGACCGACCTGGTCAAGAAATACTCAGCCAACGGTCGGACGCTCCAGCTATCGACGCTGGAGATCCAGGGGCGTCCGACGGTGATCTACGTCGATGTCCCGGCGGGGGCGAGCACGAGCATCCTGAATCCGGCGCAAGTCACGCTCAAGGAGTAGCTACAGCCCGATCAGTTTCTGCAGGCCGAAGGTGCAAACGCCGATGAGGCCGCCGAGCACGTAACCGGTGGTGATGATCAGGTTCAGCTCGTTCTGGATGACGTTGCGCAGAATTTCTTCGACGCGATCGACGCTGAACGCCATCACCTTTCGCTCGACCATCGCCTGGACGTCGAGCTTTTTTATCAGCTCGGGAAGCTGATCGTGCACCCACTCCCAGATCACCGGCGCGGCCTGGGCCGCGAGGCGCCGCGGGGCCTCGGGATCCTTCTTGGCCTCGACGTCGCCAAGAATGTCGGAGATCGGCTTCTGCAGGTAAGTGAGTATCGCGTCATGGATCGCCTTGGAGATCTCGTCCCGGATCTCCGGCTCCTCCAGTAGCCCGACCACCTGCTCTACGCCGTCGGTCTCGATCGCGTCGAGCACGGTGTCGAACTTCTTCTCCGTCATCATCAGCTTCGCGAACAGCCGCTCGTGGAACCGCATGTCGTCGACGAAGCGATTGAACATTTTGTGCAGCGCATCGCGGAGCTTGACGCGCGTCGTCGGCTGGCCGAGGAAAGCGCCGAGCTTGGTCATCGCCACAGGCAGGTAAGAGGTCATCGCGCCCTCGAGCGCGGTGACCACGGCGGGCGGGACCTTGTCGATCAGTGGCTCGCGCGATGTGAGGATGCCGGCGATCACTTCCTCCAGGCGCGATTGGAACGCGGTGAGCAGCTCGGGACGCGCCAGCTCTTTCTGGAGGTCGCCGGGAGTGAGCAGGCGCTCGCCGACGGTTCGGCCCAGACTCTTGGCCAGGCGCGCCTGGTTCTTCGGGATCGCTCCCTGAAATCCGAAGTGCTTCTTCTTCGGGTTGAAGAGCATCCACACCGCGACGGTGTCGGAGAGCCCTCCCGCCATTGTGCCGACGAAGACGTGGATCCCGAACTGGACCCAGGTGTTCTCGAGATTCACCTATTTCGTGACTGCTCCGGCGGGCTCGGCGCGATTGATCGACGCCGTCGTCGAATCGCCCACCGCGTTCTTGGCGGGAATATCCCCGTGCGGCTCGGCGGAATCTGCCAGGGTGCCCGGCGGTTTGGGCAAAAGCGCAAGGTGCACGATCTCGTCCATCGTCGAGACGAAAGTGAAGGTCATGCTGTTGACGACCTCGTCTGGAATTCCGCGCAGATCCTTTTCATTGGCTTTGGGCAGAATCACCTGTCGGAGCCCGGCGCGATACGCAGCCATGACTTTTTCCTTCACTCCGCCGATCTCCAGCACCTTGCCTCGCAGCGTCATCTCGCCCGTGAGGGCGATGTCGCGGCGCACCGGACGCCGGCTCAAGACGCTCGCTATCGCCAGCGTTACCGCGGCGCCCGCGCTGGGACCATCCTTGGGGATCGCGCCTGCCGGGAAGTGGACGTGGAGATCGACTTCCTTGAACTCGCTGTCGTCGACGCCGAGGGAATGCGCGCGGGAGCGAACGTAGGAGTACGCCGCATCGACCGACTCGCGCATGACGTCGCCGAGCTGGCCGGTGACGGTCAGTCGGCCCGAGCCCGGCATCCGCAGCGCCTCGATAACCATCAGGTCGCCGCCCGTCGCCGTCCACGCCATTCCGGTGACGGCTCCGATCTCGGGCTCCTGCTCGGCGTCCTCGAGGGTGTAGGTCGGATTGCCGAGGATGTCGATCACCATCGGATTGTCGACGACCCACGCTCCTTCTTCGCCGTCGGCTTTCTTGCGCGCGCGCTTCCGCATCAGCGCCGCGATGTTGCGCTCGAAATTGCGCAGTCCGGCTTCGCGCGAGTAGCGGTTGGAAATGAAGCCCAGGACTTCGTCGGTGAACTGGATGTCCTTGTCGGTGATGCCATGATCCTCGAGGAGGCGCGGCAGCATGTAGCGCCAGGCGATCTCGACCTTTTCCTCCACGGTGTAGCCGAGCACGCGAATGACTTCCATCCGGTCGCGGAGCGGTGCGGGGATGTCGTAGAGGTTGTTGGCGGTGCAGATGAACAGGATGCTCGACAGATCGAACGGCAGATTCAGGTAGTGATCGACGAAGTTCGAGTTCTGCGACGGGTCCAGCACCTCGAGCATCGCCGCGGTGGGGTCGCCCGAAGGTCCACCCGAGGACATCTTGTCGATCTCGTCGATCATCAGGACAGCGTCCCTGACCTGAACGCGCCGGAGCGCCTGAAGAATCAACCCTGGCATGGCGCCCACATAGGTGCGGCGGTGCCCGCGAATCTCGGCTTCGTCGCGCACGCCGCCGACGGAGATTCGATAAAACGCGCGGCTGATCGATGTCGCTATTGCCTCGCCGAGCGAAGTCTTGCCGGTCCCTGGCGGCCCGACGAAGCAGAGGATGGGGCCATGGGGGTCGCCGCCGCGCAGCTTCCGCACGGCGAGATACTCGACGATTCGCTCCTTGGCTTCCTTGAGTCCGTAATGGCGGCTGTCGAGGGAGTCCTCGACCTTCTTCAGGTCGATCACCTCTTCGGTGGTCGAGCGCTTGTTCCAGGGAAGCGCCAGCATCCAGTCGAGGTAGGTGCGAATGACCTGATACTCGCTCGATGCGGGCGAGAGATTCCGCATCCTCTCTATCTCGCGACGGCCTTCCTGCGCCGCTTTCTCGGGGAGATTTGCTTCCTCGAGCTTCTTGAGAGTCTCGATCGATTCCTTTTCGCCGGGATCTCCTTCGCCCAGCTCCGACTGAATCGCGCGCAACTGCTGTCGGAGATAAAACTCGCGCTGGTGCTGCTCGATCTTGATCTCGGTCTGGCGCTTGACGTCCTCGGCGACGCGCGCGCGGCCGACCTCGCGCTCGACCCGCCCGAGCAGGAACTTGAGACGCTGGCCGATGTTGAGGCGCTGCAGAATCTCGTCCTTGTCCGAGACCTTGAAGTTGAGATTGGTGGCGGCGAGATCGGCGAAGCGCCCCGGATCCGAGATGTTCATCTTCAGGATTGCGGGCACTTCGTCGGGAATGCGCTCGATCAGCTCCGCCAGGGTCTCGGCGCCCGTGACGATGCGTGAGATCAGGTCATCGACTTCATTGGGATCGGGCGGAATCTCCTTGGCAGGCTTGATACGGACGATCGGGAATGGATCGGTCTGTACGACGCCCTCGACAACGAGCCGGCGCAGCCCCTGGAGGGTGATCTGGACCGTGTCGCCGGGCAGATTGATTCGCTCGTGCACCCTGGCGGCAACGCCGACCCGGCCGACGAAGCGCTCGGGATCGAGCACGTCATCGTGATCCCCGCTTGCGACCACCAGTCCGACGATAAGTCCAGCCTGCTCGTTCGCCTTGAGGAGCGCCAGATTCTCCGGAGCTCCCATTTGGACGGCGATCGTGCCCAGCGGATAGACGATCGTCGATCGAAGCGCCATCAAGGGCAGCGTCGCGGGAAGGTCGGCTTGGAGGATGTCGTCTTTGCGCTGGGCGGGCGGCATTAATTACCTCAAGTGCGGCGTAGTGCGTCAGTTGTTTCGGAAGTTAACGGCGCCTAAGTTTAAAGGCTATGTTCGAAGACCTGAGCGAGAAGCTCGAAGCCACGTTCGCCCGCCTGCGTGGCCGCGGAGTTCTGACCGAAGCCGATATCAAGGAAGGCTTGCGCGAGGTGCGTCGGGTGCTGCTGGAGGCCGACGTCAACTTCCAGCTCACGCGCGAGTTTCTCGAGCGCGTCGAAAAGAAAGCTACCGGCGTAAACGCGCTCAGTACGGTCTCTCCCGGACAGCAGCTGGTCAAGATCGTCCACGAGGAGCTCGCGGCGATGCTGGGCGAGCAGCGCGAGGGACTCAAGCTCGGGACTGTCCCGCCGTCGGTGATCATGATGGTCGGGCTTCAGGGCTCCGGTAAGACCACGACCGCCGCCAAGCTGGCCCGAAAGCTCAAAGCGGAGGGGAGGACGACACGGCTGGTAGCCGCGGACGTCTATCGTCCCGCTGCCATCGACCAGCTCGAGACTCTCGGGCGCGACCTGGCGATTCCGGTTTACGCCGACCGCGGCACCAGTGATGTCGTCAAGATCGCGCGCGCCGGGGTTGCCGAAGCGCTCAGAGAGCGCGACAGGGTCGTGATCGTCGACACCGCCGGCCGCCTGCAGATCGACGAGGCGATGATGCAGGAGCTCTCGCGGCTCAAGGAGGCGTTGCGTCCTTCGGAGATTCTGCTCGTCGCCGACGGGATGACGGGTCAGGATGCGGTTAAGATCGCCCAGGGGTTCGACCAGGCTCTCCACATTACCGGTGTCATCCTGACCAAGATGGACGGTGACGCGCGGGGCGGGGCGGCGCTCTCGATCTACGGGGTCACCAAGAAGCCGATCAAATACATCGGCGTTGGTGAGAAGTCCGACGCACTGGAAGAGTTCCATCCCGACCGGATGGCGGGACGAATCCTCCAGATGGGCGACATCGTCACCCTGGTCGAGAAAGCCCAGGCGTCATTCGATGAAGCCGAAGCAAAGCGGCTGGAGAAAAAGGTCCGCAAGGAAGGGATGGACCTGAACGATTTCCTCAACAGCATGCGTCAGATCCAGAAGATGGGGCCGCTGGAGGGAATCATGAAGATGTTGCCGGG
Organism: Gemmatimonadaceae bacterium; assembly: GCA_036488915.1. Lineage (GTDB taxonomy): Bacteria > Gemmatimonadota > Gemmatimonadetes > Gemmatimonadales > Gemmatimonadaceae > UBA4720. The sequence goes on from DASXGU010000231.1 coordinate 23,940, forward strand.
CGTGAACACGAAGGCGCTGAAGGCAATGAAGTCCGCCGACCCCCGCCGCATCAAGCACGTCGAGGCGATCGTGCTGTCGATGACGCCGGAGGAGCGCAAGAATCCCGGCATCATCAACGGCTCCCGCCGCGCCCGCATCGCCAGGGGAGCAGGCCGTCCCATCAGCGACGTCAACCGCCTGCTCGACCAGTTCCGCGAGATGCAGAAGATGATGAAGAAGATGGCCGGGGGCGGCCGAATGGGGATGCCGGGGATGCCGGGAATGTTCGGGACGAGATAACGGACTGAGGACTGTGACTACTCGCATTCCGGCGTAACGAGGTGAGGGGCCGGAGTAGCACGGTTGCCCGTTTCCGGTTACCACTACGCCGGTCCTGGGTCCGCAGTCGGAAAAGGTTCTCTCGCCTTTCACACGCGACGCGCAGGTGGAACCGCCGTTCCCGGGACCCGGGAACCGTGCTACTCCCACCTCTTACCGCGTTACGCCGGAATGCGAGTAGATGCGGCCGCCCTGATCGGAATAGATGCAGTCCGTAGTCGTGCGAATTGAGGCCGTTAGCTCTGTGATCAACGGTCCTGCTGGATTACATTTGAGTGGCGTAGCACCGGGTGCTCTCCGGAATTGCCGGAGCAGCGAGGAGCCCGGGTCGAGGCGCGACGGCGCCTCATTTAATAACCAGGGAGAGGTACAGATGGTAAAGATTCGACTCCGCCGCGTTGGACGGAAAAACGCGCCTTTTTATCGCATCCTCGTCGCCGACTCGCAGAGTCCGCGCGATGGAAAGTTCATCGAGATCATCGGACAGTACGCTCCCCGGCAGAGCGAGAAGTCGCTGCAGGTCGACGAAGCCAGAGCCAACCACTGGCTCGACCTCGGCGCGCAGCCTACCGACACCGTCCGCTCGCTCCTTCGGCGCGCTGGAGTCCTCAAGCGGCGCCATGAGCAGCGGATCGGCATCGAGCGCAAGTCGGCCGCCGTTCCGGTCAGCGAGAAGTCGGACGAAGCCAGCGCCTAGCGCGCAGGCAGACAGTATGTCCGAGCCCGAATACGCTATCGTCGGGCTGATCCGCAAAGCGCAGGGAATTCGCGGGGAGGTAGTCGTCGAGCTCCTCACGGACCGCCCGGACGTCGTTTTCGCGTCGGGCAGTCGCGTTTTTGCCGGCACCCACGACGGTGAGCTCGCCGTCGTTCGCGACGTGAAGGGTGAGGAGGAGAGACCGACTCTTACCGTCGACCAATCGAAGCCCTTCAAGCAAGGGCTGATCGTCCAGTTCGAGGAGATCAGGGATCGCGACAGCGCCGAGCTGTGGCGGGGTCGATACCTGCTCGCACCTTTCAGTGAGCTGCCGCCTCTCGAGCATGACCAGGTTTACGTCGTCGATCTGATCGGCATGGCGGTGCGTGATACCGATGGCCGCGACATCGGCACGGTGAAGACGTTTTACGAGCTTCCGCAGGGTCTGATGCTGGAAATCCAGACGACGCGGGGGAGCGTCCTGGTTCCGTACCGCCCCGAATTAATCGCGCGCATCGACCTGGACGAGAGAGTCGTGGTCGTGAACGACACGCTTGGGCTCATGGACGTCCTGAGCGCGAACGAATAGCAGATGCCGCTCCGCATCAACGTCGTCACCATCTTTCCGGAATTTTTTGCCGGGCCCCTGGCCTTGAGCATTCCGTCGCGGGCCGCCGCCGCGGGCAGCGTCCTCTACAACATTGTCGACCTCCGTGATTTCACCCACGACAAGCACCGCACCGTCGACGATTATCCCTACGGCGGCGGAGCGGGGATGGTGATGAAGCCCCAGCCCTTCTTCGAGGCGGTGGAGTCGCTCTCCGCCAGGCCGCCGGTCGTTCTACTGTCGCCGCGCGGCCGCGTTTTCTCGCACGCCGACGCCGAGCGATTCGCCGGTGGCGAACAGCTGACGCTCCTGTGCGGGCACTACAAGGACATCGACCAGCGCGTCGCCGATCACCTCGCCAGCGAAGAAATATCGCTGGGTGATTTCGTCCTCAGCGGCGGCGAGGCCGCGGCACTCGCCATAATCGACGCGACGGTCAGGCTGCTGCCCGGGGCGATGTCGGACATCGAAAGCGCCCGCGGGGATTCGTTTTTCGGAAGGGGCATCAGCGCCCCCAGCTACACGCGCCCGCCCGACTATCGCGGCCACGCCGTCCCCGAGGTTCTGCTTTCCGGCGACCATGCGCGCATCGACCGGTGGCGCCAGGAAGAAGGTCGCCGGCTCACCGACGAGCGGAACAGCCGGAGCCGCTGACGGTGCTGGCATTGGCCCAGGTAAAGGTTTACTTTTCGTGGCTACCCGATAACACATTAAACACGTCTTTACCAGGCTGTTAACTCCAGCCACGAGCGCCATATGCATCCCTTCATCGACACCCAGAAAGAGTGGCTCCGCGACAACGTACCAGCGTTCCGGGCCGGTGACACCCTCCGCGTGAACGTCCGCGTTCGCGAGGGCGACAAGGAAAGAGTTCAGGCATTCGAGGGCGTCTGCATCGCCAAGCGTGGCAGCGGGGTCAGCGCCACCTTCACCGTCCGCAAGATCTCCAACGGCATTGGCGTCGAGCGCATTTTCCCGCTCCACAGCCCGATGATCGCCGAGATCGGCGTCGTCCGTCGTGGTCGCGTCCGCCGTGCCAAGCTCTACTACCTCCGCCACCTAACCGGGAAGGCGACCCGCATCAGAGAGCGGAAAGCCAAGGTCACGGTTCCGGGCGCCGAGTCCATCGCAGAGACCGGAGCCGAGGCTGGGGTCGAGGCGTAAAGGCCAGACCTCGCACAGCGAGGCGTAGCGGCGCGTGCAGGACGAGGTCGAAGAGGGCAGCCCCGAGTCGACCCCCAACCCAGATAGTCCCGATTCCAGGCCGCGCCGTCGGCTCGTTCCGCGGCGCAAGCGCTGGACTACGATCGAGCGCGACCTGCGCCGCGACAAAGGCCCTCTTCTCGCCGGCGTCGATGAGGTCGGCAGAGGGCCGATCGCCGGGCCGGTGCTGGCGTGCGCGGTGATCATGCCTCCCGACACGCGGGCGATTGCCGGTGTCGACGACTCCAAGCGTCTGACCCACGATCAGCGCGTCCGTCTGGCCGTCAAGATCCGGGAGCGAGCCGTCGCGTTTTCGCTGGGCGCGGCCTCGGTGCGCGAGATCGACCGCATCAACATCTACCAGGCCAGCGTGCTGGCGATGCGACGCGCGCTCGAGCGGCTGAAGGTGACGCCCAATCACGTCGTCATCGACGGGCGTCGGATGCGCACCCTGCCGATCCCCCACACCGCGGTGGTGCACGGCGACGCGCGCTGCTTCAGCATCGCCTGCGCTTCGATCGTCGCCAAGGTGACCCGCGATCTGCTGATGACGCGGCTGGCCGCGCGCTATCCGCAGTATATTTGGGAGCACAACGCCGGCTACACCACCCGCGCGCACGTCTCGGGTTTGACGCTACACGGAATCACGCCGCACCATCGCCGCAGCTTCTGTAGAATCAGCGATCTCCTGCTCGAGCTCGAGCAGCAGACGGCGCTCGAGGATCTGGAGGAGCAAGCGCTCGACGACGTGGGAATTCCCGATGAGGACGAGCTCGACGAAGCTATGATCGCGGACTCGGCCGAAGATCCGGACGACACCGAGCCGGGACTCGAGGAAAGACTCTAGCAGCAATGCGCGGGGCGTTGCCTTTCCCGCGCACCGGGCAACCACCAGAGGAATCGACGTGGCCGCAGCACTTGTTGGACTGATAATGGGCTCCAAGTCCGATTGGGACACCATGCAGCACGCGGCACAGATACTCGAGGCGCTCGACGTTCCCCACGAGACCAGGGTCGTGTCGGCGCACCGCACTCCCGATCTGCTGTTCGAGTATGCGTCGTCGGCAGAGGAGCGGGGCATCGAGGTGATCATTGCCGGAGCCGGCGGGGCCGCGCATCTCCCCGGAATGGCGGCGGCGAAGACGACGATTCCAGTGCTCGGCGTGCCCGTGGAATCGAAGGCGTTGCAGGGAATAGACTCGCTGTTGTCGATCGTACAAATGCCGGCGGGAATTCCGGTCGGAACTCTGGCGATCGGAAAAGCTGGAGCCATCAATGCAGCGCTGCTGGCGGCGTCCATCGTCGCGGGGAAGCGCCCGGAGATTCGCGAGAGACTGCGCGCGTTTCGCGCCGAGCAGACCGGTGCAGTGCTGGCCCACCCGGACCCGGCCGCCAGCGAGTGAGAATCGGAGTACTCGGGGGCGGGCAGCTCGGTCGAATGCTGGCGCTGGCCGGATATCAGCTGGGGCTGGAATTCCGATTCTTCGATCCGAACTCGGGCGCGCCGGTGGGACAAATCGGCCAGCTCATCGCCGCAGATTACACCGACCGAGCCGCGCTGGAGCGCTTCCTGGACGGCGTCGACGTCGTCACCTACGAGTTCGAGAGCATTCCCGTCGGGACGGTGGAATTCGTCGGCGCGCGCGCGAAAATAAATCCGCCCATCGCGGCACTGCGTACCGCGCAGGACAGGCTGCTCGAGAAGGAAATGTTCGTGAAGCTCGGCATCCCGACCCCGCTGTTCGCTCCGGTCGACACTCTCTCCGATCTGCGCTCGGCCGTCTCGACGATGGCGTTGCCGGTAGTGCTCAAGACGAGGCGGATGGGCTACGACGGGAAAGGCCAGGCGGTGATTCGCGATGCGACCGGCGTAGAAGACGCCTGGCGCCGGCTCGGCGGAACTGGCCTCATCGTCGAAAAGTTCGTCGACTTCCAGCACGAGCTGTCGGTGATCGGTGTGCGCTCCGTCGGGGGCGAAGAGGTTTTCTATCCACCGGTGCAGAACATTCACAGCGAGGGAATTCTCCGGCAGTCGACGTCGCCGGCGCCGAGCGTGACCCCGGAGACGGCGGCGCTGGCGATCGAGTACAGTCGGCGTCTGCTCGGCCAGCTCGAGTACGTCGGGGTTATGGCGCTGGAGCTGTTTGCGGTGGATGGTGGATTGCTCGCCAATGAGATGGCGCCGCGAGTCCATAACTCCGGCCACTGGACGATCGAAGGCGCGGAGACGAGCCAGTTCGAGAACCATTTACGGGCCATCCTGGGGATGCCGCTGGGCGCCACGACGCCTCGCGGCAGGTCGCTGATGTTGAACATCATCGGACACATTCCCGAGGCCGAGACCGTATTGGCGGTGGAGGGTGCGCATCTGCACCTCTACGGGAAATCGGCGATGGAAAAGCGGAAGCTGGGTCACGCCACTCTGGTCGCCCGGTCCGAGGGCGACCTGGAGCGGGGCGGGCAGGCACTCCGACAGGCGCTGGGTCTGGAAGACGACGCTCGTTGACCCCGCGGGACGCGGCTCAATCCGCCCGCCGAACCGCTCCCGAAACGGCTTCAAACCAAGCTTGGCGCGAGGCTGTCATATTCGCAGGCACGGGATGACCGATTGGTGCGCATTCAAACCTTTGAGCTAATTGAGCTATCCAATCACGCAACAGGGCCTGGAACAGAATCGCATGGCGGGGGCGCTCTCCAACGTGTTAAGTGTGCCAATGGGTGATTCCGCGGACGTGGCGCTAGCCGCCGGCGGCGATCGCCAGGCGTTCGAGCGTCTCTACCGGACGCACGCGAACCGGGTGTATTCGCTCTGCGCGCGCATGTCCGGCAGCAGGGTGAAGGGAGAGGAGCTCACCCAGGATGTATTTGTGAGGACCTGGGAAAAGCTCCCGCAGTTCAGGGGAGAAAGCGCGTTTTCGACCTGGCTGCACCGTCTGGCAGTGAACGTCGTACTGAACGCAAGGAAAATCGAGGGCAAGCAGGCCTCGCGAACGGAAGAAGGAGATGGGGACGAAGAGCGCTGGGACGAGTCGGCACGCGCCCCACTCCATATCGAAAGGATGGACCTGACGGAAGCGATAGCGAAGCTTCCGGCCGGAGCGCGGAGAGTATTCGTGCTCCACGATGTCGAAGGCTACAAGCACGAGGAGATTGCAGAGATGATGGGCATCACCTCGGGCGGAAGTAAGGCGCAGCTGCATCGCGCGCGACTTCTTTTGAGAGAGGCACTGGAACGATGACGAGCTCCACTATCACCTGCGACGAATTCGATACCGCGCTCCCCGGCTATCTCGAGGGCACGCTGGACGAGAAGAGTCGCGCACGGGTCGGTGGACACCTGAGCGAGTGCGTCCGTTGCGCCGGTCTGCTCAGAGATCTGGAGAACATTCGCGACGACGCCGCGGCACTGCCCGAGCTCTCTCCCTCGCGGGATCTGTGGGAAGGGATCGAAGCGCGGATCGCGGCGCCAGTGATCCCGCTCGCCGTCCGCGAACGGTCGCGGCGCGCCTCGCCGGCCTGGATGGGCATCGCCGCCGCGGCGCTGGTGGTGAGCACCGCCGGCGTGACCTACGTGCTGACGTCGAGTTCGATCAGGCCGTCGACTGGAGTCGTCGCGCTGGTAAACCAGCCGGCCGCGCAGTCGCCGACCAGCAGCGGGCCTGCTTCAAGCAGCCCGCAAGTGGCTGTGGCACCAGTACCGGCGGTCGAGAGCGGCGTCAGTGGTCAGACCAAGTCCGCTTCGCGCCTGGCGTCCAACCCGGCGTCCGAGTCGGAGCCGAGTGCAGCGGCGCAGTTCGCCGCCGCCGATCAGGCGGCGTCCGGCGCGGTGTACGACAGGGAAATCGAGATGCTGCAGAAGGTCGTCAGCCAGCGCAAAAGCCGGCTGGATTCGACGACCGTTGCAATCATAGAGAGGAATCTGCGAATCATCGATGCTGCCATCGAGCAGAGCAAGGCCGCGCTGGCAAAGGATCCGGCGAGCCGCCTGCTGGGTGATCAGCTCACCCACGCGCTCGACAAGAAAGTCGAGCTCCTACGGACGGCGGCACTGCTGCCGGCGAACACATAAAATGAGAACACAATCGCAGGCGACGTGGATAGTTGCAGCGGCGCTGTTCGCGGCAGCGATGCCAAATTCGGCACCATGTCAGGACGGAGGCCAGGGCCTCCAGATTCGCGGGCTCACCAGGATCGACACGACGGTGAGGCTGGACCGGGGAGGGGCAGTCGATCTCTCCCTCATCTCGGGACGAATCACGGTGACTGGTTGGGATCGACCCGACGTCAAGATCGCGGCAGCGATAGAGAGTGGATCCCTCCGCTTCGACGCCAACTCATCGCGCGTGACGCTCGGCGTCGAGGAAAACAATTACAGTGGGCGCCGGCGGGGCCACAACAACGTCGGCGAGGCGACGTACGACGTGTCGGTGCCGCGCGGTGCGCGGCTGATTCTCGAGGCAGTGTCGGGCGACATTACCGCCAAAGGCTCGCAAGGCGAGATCGAAGCGACGAGCGTCAGCGGCGACGTCGATGTGTCGGATGGGACTCGCTCGGTGAGCGCGGAGGCTGTCTCCGGGGATGTGAAGGTCGCCCGGGTGAACGGAGGTCTTCGCACAGAGACGGTGAGCGGTGAGCTGCGCGCCGAAGACGTTACCGGCGATGTGGAGGCCAGCACCGTGAGCGGAGGCATCCAGCTCGTGCGAGTGCAGTCCAAGAACGTTCGCGCCGAATCGGTCAGCGGCGACATGATTTACACCGGCAGCATAGAGCCGTCGGGCCGCTACGACTTCGAGTCCCACTCGGGCAACGTGAAGCTGAACATTCCCCGCGGCACGGGCGCGGAGTTCAGCGTCGAGACCTTCAGCGGCGATCTGTCGACGGATTTTCCGGTGACGCTTCCGCCGTCGCGGGGAAGAAACGGTGACTCAGACTCAGGTCACGTCGTGTTCACGATCGGCGATGGAAGGGCGAGGGTCACCGCCCAGACTTTCAGCGGTCGGATAATCATCAACAACGGTTCTGACTCAACCACCCGGAGAGAGGATGAATAGCACGAGACTTCTGGGAGCTCTGGCTCTCCTGCTCGCGGCGCCGGTCCTCGGCGCACAGCAGCAATACGGCCGCGACTCTGACACCTGGCGCTGGGATGGGCGGGTGGCCGACGGCCGCTGGATGCACGTCTTCAACGTCAATGGCTCGGTGGATTTCGCGCCCAGCAGCGACAACATGGTGCACGTCGTCGCCGAGAAGCGGTCCAACGGACGCGACATGGACGACATCCACTATGAGGTGGTCCAGAACGGCGGCAACGTCACCATCTGCGCGATCTGGAACAACAACTCGCGCTGCGAAGACGGTCAGATGGACCAGTATCGCAACAACGATCACAACGAGACTCATTCGTCGGTCAAGTTCACGGTTCGCGTACCCCGGTCGGTGAAAGTTGGCGCGCACTCCGTCAACGGCGCCGTCTCGGTGCGAGACGTTGGGGCCGAGGTCCACGCCAACACCGTGAACGGCGGCGTCGATGTGCGGAACGCGACGGGCCCGGTGCGCGCGACGACCGTGAATGGCGGAGTCGATGTCAACACCGCCGCCGGCCCCGTGAGCGCGACGACGGTGAATGGAAACGTCGATGCCCGGATGAACACCCTGGCGGGCGACGACGACATGGAGTTCAAGACGGTGAACGGGTCGGTGTCGATCTACGTGCCGGCGCGATTCGACGCCAACTTCCGGTTCGACACGGTCCACGGCGGCATCGACAGCGATTTCCCGATGACGATCTCGGGACGCTGGGGGCCTCGCCACGCGTCGGGCACGATCGGGAACGGCGGGCGCGATCTCCGTGCGAGCAGCGTCAACGGCAGCATCGAGCTGCACAAGCAATAGAGGGAATGGGGAAGGGGCGGGAAGAGGGAAGCGGGAAGAGTCGCGGCGGTTCGCTTCCCGCTTCCCGCTTCCCGCTTACGGCGAAACCGCCACTCCCCATGGCTGGTGGCCGACCTTGACGGTCGCCCGAACTCTGCGCGAGGGTACGTCGATTACGCTCAGCTGGTCTGAGAGGCCGTCGGCGGTGTACACGGTGCGGCCGTCGGGTGAGACGGCGATTCCCCACGGGCGCTTACCCACCGCGACCCTCCCGGCGACGACGTTGCGGGTCGCATCGATGATCGAGACGGCGCCGGCGTTGCCGTTGGCAACGTAGACCCATTTTCCGTCCGGCGACACGACCACGCCGACCGGCTTGCCCTGGCGACGCTCCAGCGGAATCGTCGTGATGATGTTCCGGGTGCGGGTATCGACGACAGTCAGTGATCCGCCGATCTCGGCGGTGACGTAGGCGCGGCTGCCGTCGGGTGAGAACACCACCGCGCGCGGACGCACGTCGACGAGAAAATTCGCCACCACGCGGTTCGACCGAGCATCGATCACCGAAACGCTGTTGCTGGTCTCGGCGGTGACGTAAACCCAGCGCCCGTCGGGCGAGACGGCCACACCTTCGGGCTCGATACCGACTACCAGCGACGCCACGATTTTTCTGGTTGCGATGTCTGTCGCCGACGCCGAGCTCCCGTCTTCGTTGGCGGCGTACATCCTCTTGCCGTCGGGAGTGATCGCGAATCGCTCGGGGTCGCTGCCCGCTGGCAGAATCGCCGTGATGCGGGGCCTCGCAGGATCGATCGCCACGATGGCGTCGCCGCTGCCCTTTACGTGCTTCAGCGTGTCGCTGAGCGCGACGTACAGCGTTTTGCCATCGGGACTGAATTCAATACCGCGTGGTCGCTGTGGAACCGCGATGGTTTTCACGACGCGCAGGCTGTGCGGGTCCACGAGGGTTATCGTGTGGGCGGCTTCGTTGCTGACGGCAATGAGGGACCCCTGCTGTGCCGACGCGGCTGTCGGAGCAAGAGCCGCGAGCAAAGCCAGCGCGATCGAGCGGAACTCGAAGCACACGGAATCAGTCTCCTCGCGTGCTGCAGCTCTCGCTGGGTGCCAGCCGATCGAGAGCATCGATGGCGGCGCGGTCGCTGGTAGCGGACGAGATGCTGCGAAGATCCGGAACATCGACTGCACGAACGCCGGCTGCTGATTGCACAACTATATATAGTGGCTGTCTGAGCTGATGATCGAGCGGACGGAACGACAGCGGCCAACCTTTGTGGCCATCGAACTGCGTCGTGGACGCCAAGAGGTAGGCGCGCAGCTTCATTGGCTGGGTGGACCTCACCCGCAGCACGGCCTCTGCGACAAACTTGACGGCTGCCCACCCTGCCCAGGCGCCACCGTCCATGCCGACGTGAAATGCCGCGCTATAGCGGTCGTTCAGCTGGCTGGCGCCAAAACGCTCGAGTGTCGGATGCCACAGCACGACGCTATCGGTGCCTCGTCCCGCCGAACCTGAACCCGTAAGCAGATCGGCCCGAAGACGCGCTGCCGCCGCATACATGTGATCAGACGCCTCAATGTGAAACGTAGTGCCGCATAGGAGCCTGAAGGAATCGCTCCGCGAAGCGATGTTCAGAAAAATGATTCCGCGCTGGTTGGCGAATCGTGCGAGCGATTCAGCCGCGCCAGAGTCGATACCGATCAGAACCTGAACCTTGCGCACAGATGACAGGAACATCGCGGCGGCTAACGCTCTGCGGGTTTTCCCGTCACCACTCGCCTCGTACAGCTCAACCGCATCGCCGAACAACCGCGCGGTCTGCATTGCTTCCGAAGCGCCAAGCCTGACGCCGCGCAACGCCGACATCTGCCGGGAAGTCGGTGCGCCTGTTGGAGTCACGACACCGATGCGCAGCTCGCTCGTCGCTTGCTGCGCGTCAGCGTGGGCGAACGCACCGCAGAAAATTGCAGCGAGCATCAAAGCGAGAAGGGAGATCCGTCGCCTACCGTACAAAAGCGCTCGAGATTTTCCGACCATTTGAAAATAGATGCTCGCGGAAAATAGTTGGTGAATAAACTAGCCTTTGCCGTGAGGCACGACGGGAACATTTTCTGCATTGCTGCCAAACCGCAACCCAATCGAAGGTTCGTTTCCCATGGCGGAAGGCGAGTGGGTAACAGTGCATGCAGCGTGCACGTTCAACGATCACAATGAGGAGACCGACTACGCCAGCTAGCGAGCTGACTTTCTCTTCCCGGCATCGAGGGGTGGTCTGCGCCTGCCTGATCTTCGGCTCGGTCGCCTGCGACCAGCAGAAAGCCCCGAACGAAGTCGCTCAAAAACCAGAGGTGGGGATGACGCCCGTCTCCGGACGCAGCAACGGCGGCGCAATCGCCAGCTCCCCGGAAGATGGCCAGTGGCTGATGCCGGCCAAGAACTACTCGAGCACCAGATTCAGCGGGCTCACCGAGATCAACACAGACAACGTAAAGAATCTTCGGCTCGCCTGGACCTTTGAAACCGGAATCCTGCGCGGGCAGGAAGCGGCGCCGCTGGTGGTGAACAACACGATGTATATCGTGACGCCGTTCCCGAACATTCTCTACGCGCTGGATCTGACCAAGCCGGGCGCGCCGATGAAGTGGATCTATCGTCCGGGTCCGATCGCCGCCGCGCAAGGCGTCGCCTGCTGTGACGTCGTCAATCGCGGCGCCGCCTACGCCGATGGGAAAATTGTCTACAATACGCTCGACAATCAGACGGTGGCCGTCGACGCCAACACCGGGCAGGAGCTGTGGAAGACCAAGGTCGGCGAGATCAATCTCGGCGAGAGCCTGACGATGGCGCCGCTCATCGTGAAGAACCGCGTGCTGATCGGCAACAGCGGCGGCGAATTCGGCATCCGCGGCTGGCTCACCGCGCTCGATCTCGGTAGTGGAAAGATCGTCTGGCGCGCGTATCATACCGGCCCCGACTCGGCCGTCCTGATTGGCAGCAGGTTCAAGCCGTTCTACGCGGAAGACCGGAAGCCCGATCTGGGCGTCAAGACGTGGCCGGGCGATTCGTGGAAGATTGGCGGCGCCGGTATGTGGGGATGGATCTCCTACGATCCGCAGCTGAATCTGATCTACTACGGCACCTCCAACCCCGGTCCGTGGAATCCGGAGCAGCGTCCGGGCGACAACAAGTGGAGCTCGACGCTCTTCGCTCGCGATCCGGAAACGGGCCAGGCAGTGTGGGCGTACCAGATGAGCCCGCACGATCTCCACGATTACGACGGCGTCAACGAGAATCTCCTGCTCGATCTTCCCATCGGAGGGCGCACCCGGAAAGTTCTCGTCCACCCCGACCGCAACGGCTACATCTACACGATCGATCGCGAGACGGGTGAGGTGATTGCCGCCGATCCATTCGGCTACATCAACACATCGACCGGCGTCGATCTCAAGACGGGCCGCATCAAGTACGCCGACGACAAAGAGCCGCACCTGGGCCAGGTGGTGCGCAATGCCTGCCCCGCCTCGCCCGGCGCCAAGGATTGGCAGCCGTCCTCATTCTCGCCGGCGACCGGGCTGATCTACATCCCGCACCAGAATCTGTGTCAGGACGTCGAGTCAGTGGAAGCCAACTACATTGCCGGCACGCCCTTCGTCGGAATGAACGCGAAGATCTCTCCGGGCCCCGGCGGCAATCGCGGATTGTTCGACGCCTGGGATCCGGTGGCGCGAAAGATCGTCTGGAGTGACAAGGAAAACTTTCCCGTCTGGAGCGGCGCCCTCTCGACTGCCGGGAACGTCGTGTTCTACGGAACGATGGAGGGCTGGTTCAAGGCGGTTGACGCCCGCACCGGGCAGGAGCTGTGGAGGTTCAAGACCGGCTCGGGCATCATCGGACAACCCATCAGCTACCGCGGACCCGACGGCAAGCAATACGTGGCGATTCTCTCGGGAGTCGGAGGCTGGTCCGGCGCCATCGTCGCCGGCGGCATCGATCCGCGCGATTCGTCTGCCGCGCTCGGCTTCGTCAACGCCATGACGGACCTTCCCGGCGCTACCAACAAGGGCGGAACGCTCTATGTCTTCGCGCTGCCTTAGTCTGGTGTTGCTGGCGCCACTCGCGTGCGGCCCGGCGCGCGCGGCGACGACGATGCGCGAGCTGCGTGTCTGCGCCGATCCGAACAATCTCCCGTTCTCCAACAGCAGCCAGCAGGGGTTCGAGAACAAAATCGCCCAGCTGGTGGCCCGCGACATGAACGCGAAGCTCACTTACGTCTGGTACGCGCAGCGTCGCGGCTTCGCCCGCAACACTCTGGGCGCCAACAAGTGCGACGTCTTCATGGGCGTCCCGTCCAGCCTAGACAGAGTGAGCACGACGGTGCCGTACTATCGCTCGATTTACGTGTTCGCGACCCGTCACGACCGCAACATCAGGCTGGCGTCGTTCGACGACCCCGCGCTGCGGAAGCTGAAGATCGGCGTGCAGATGATCGGCGATGACTTCATCAACACCCCGCCCGCGCACGCGCTGGCGACGAGACACATCATCGAGAACGTCAAGGGCTACAGCGTGTATGGCGACTACAGCAAGCCGAATCCCCCGGCGCGGGTCATCGACGCCGTGGCCAACGGCGACATAGATGTCGCGATCGCATGGGGCCCGCTCGCCGGCTATTTCGCGCGCCGCGAGCCCGTGCCGATCGACATAGCTCCGGTGTCCCCGCAGATCGACCTGCCGTTCCTGCCGTTCGTGTTCGACATCTCGATGGGCGTGCGTCGCGGCGGCGATTCGTTGCGGGACCAGCTGAACGCGATCATCGCTCGCCGTCGGGGCGAGATCGATCGCATTCTGGATGCCTACAACGTGCCGAGACTCGGTGTCGGTCAACCGGGGGCGCAATCATGAGTAAAAAACGCTTTTGGGGACCGGGAATTCGCGCCGGCTTGCTCGCGCTGACGGCGATGACCGCGTTTTCCTGCAAGAGGGAAGAGCGCCGCTTTCGCGAGACACCGCCTTCGGCGACGGCGGCCAACCTGGTGACGATG
>DASXGU010000173.1:0-2601 GCA_036488915.1 Gemmatimonadaceae bacterium
ACGGAGTGACGAAATCTGCGATGAGCTCGGTGCTCGTTTTTCACCCCGACAAACCGGCGGAGAAGACTTTCACCGGAAGTATCGAAAACACTCGCGCGGAGTCGGCGGCTTTCGCTTGATCACCTTACAGGAGGCGTGAGAGCCGGTGCCGACGACTCCCCATCTCGAGAAGCACTTCACGGCCGGAGACACCGTTCGCGACATCGTGATCGGGATGTCCGACGGGCTGACGGTCCCATTCGCTCTCGCCGCCGGCCTCACCGGCGCAATCACGCAGTCACGGCTCATCATCACGGCCGGCTTCGCCGAGATTGCCGCCGGCTCGATCGCGATGGGACTCGGCGGATACCTTGCCGCCCGCGGCGACGCCGAGCACTATCGACACGAGCTCGCCCGCGAAGAGGACGAGATCAGGCAAATCCCGGATGCGGAGGCGAAGGAGGTCTCCGACATCTTCAGAACCTACGGCCTGACGGAAGATGAGAGCATGTCGGTGGTACAATCGCTGCGACAGCGGCCGAAGGACTGGACGTCGTTCATGATGCGATTCGAGCTTGGCCTCGAGGAGCCGGATCCGGGCCGGGCCTGGAGAAGCGCCCTTACGATTGCCCTGGCCTATGCCGTAGGTGGGATGATTCCGTTGAGCGCCTATCTATTTCTGCCGGACGCGCAGATGGCGCTGCGTCTCTCGGTCGTCGTCACGCTGGGGGCCTTGGCGATCTTCGGTGGAGTAAAAGGAAAATTCACCGGCGTCCCAGTGTTGCGCAGCGCTCTGCAGACGACGATGATCGGCGGATTCGCGGCCGCCGCCGCTTTCGGCATCGCCCGCTCGATCTCCTGATTCATTGAACGCCCGAATTTCACCAGGATGGCATTTGCAGCGTGACCCCGAGTCGAGGCCGGCGATCGCCCGGAAGATCGTCGGCTTTCATCAGGACGAAGAGCAACACTGGGTCGCCGACCTCGAGTGCGGTCATGGTCAGCACGTGCGACACGATCCGCCGTGGCAGAACCGCCCGTGAGTGATCAGCGAAGCCGGACGTCGGAGTTTCTTGGGAAAGACGCTGGTGTGCGTGAAATGCGAGGGATGACGGAGGTCATCCTAGCTTCCGCCCTACTTGTGGCCCTTGCTCGCCGGCTGGGGGTGGGTCGAAACTGATTTGACGTGTTTCGACGCGCCGTTGCCGGGCACACCCGCCGGCGGTCCAGCGCTGGCCGGCCGACCGGAGTTCGCCGGCCTGTGGCTCTGACCGAATTCCCGTCCGCCATCCCCTGAATGGCCCGGTGCGTCGGCGGAATTACCCGGCAACGCCTCGAGATCCCGGTCGCTGGCGCGATCCTTCAGCCGCGCCAGAACACGCTGCAGCGCTACGTCGGAAGGGAGGCCGCGATCAGTGAGGCTCCCGATCACGAAAAGTGGAACGGCGAGCGAGCGACCCGACGGAGCGCTCCTGGCGAGGAGACTGACTGCGGCGCCATCGACTCCTTTCCGCATCGCCTCAGCGCCCGCCTCGATCTCGTCGTCAGCGGGCGCCAGCGCGCGCCCGCTCAGGATAGCCGCTCGGGCGAGCTGCATTCGGCCCGCTTGCTCGTTCACAGAGCGTTCGATATTGAGGGGATCGACGCCCTTGGCCGCGAACTTCAGTGCGCGATTCTCGAGCGCCTCGGCGGGGAGCCGGTGATTGCGGGCGTCGGCGATGCGTGCCAGGACTCGCGCAGCGACATCCGTTGGAAGTACTTCGCGGAGGCGCGCGGCCGGATCCCTCGAGACGATCTGCGCGTGCGCCGAGACCGACGAGATCAGGAGGGCGGCTAACCCTAGCAGCAGCAGCGAGCGGTGTCGTTTCGTTGCCGTTACCATCAGCTCACATTGTACACCGTGATCGCGGTGGTTGCGAGACGCCGGGTTTGAGCGCAATTCGTAATTCACAGTATGATAGACTGAGGCTTGTCGGAATTTCGTCACTTTTTCGTTTTCACTCGATGATAAGCAGCCCAACTTTCCCTCCAAACTCGTCGACCATCGACAATAGCGAGCGCGGAACGGTCCACTGCCCCGCGTTAACCCGGACGTTCATCTGATATTGACCGGGCCGCAGAGCGAATGAACGAGTCCACGAGCCATCGCTGTCAGGAGCGAGAGCAATCGGATCCCACCCGGTAAAATCGCCGGTGATCTCCACACGCTCGGCGCCGGGGGCCGAGATCCTGAGGGTGATCGAATCCGGCAGAATACGACTGACAACGAGCTCGGGAACAGTCTGCGTGTCCGCGACTTTCGCCGAGACAGAGTTGATCGTTGCGGCGACGCCTCCGGAATCAGCGTCGGATTTCATCGCCTGGGTCCGGTGTTTCAATCCGCGCAGAGGATCTGATACGCGAACACCGAGCGACAGAAAGCGGCCACCCGGAAAGCCCTGGGTCGGGTTAATCGGGTAGGTCCCGCCGCCGGCTACTATCGAGAGCGTCTCATTGATCGAGACGGATGCGCTGGCACTGCCCCACGTCTTTCTCGCCGCGCCAAGCAAGAGCTCGGAGAGCTGATCTCCGACCCGCACGCCAGCGATTACGGAGAGCTCCATTCCACCGTGCGCCCATGAC
>DASXGU010000007.1:0-4536 GCA_036488915.1 Gemmatimonadaceae bacterium
GATCGGTTCCGTTCACGCTCGCATATGTGAACCGCTGCTCGAGCTTGAACGGGATGTGCATGAAGCTGACCTGCGCATCTCCTTCGACTGTCTGCGCTCGCGGAAGCCAGAACCTTCCCTCGTGTAACCCGTATTCGACCGTTATCGCGCTGATCATTGCCTTCATCGGCATGATCATCGGCTTCACCCAGCGCGGTATGTCGTCATCCGGATCCTTCGAGTCTTCGCTCTCTTCCTTGGCGACGGCCATGATGTCCATCTCCTGCGCCATCCGGTAAACGGCGCGGACGAGACGCGCGGACGATGCATCGAACCAGAGCGAGCCCACGGCGACGTTCCACTTCGGCTGGCGCGGACGAATTCGCAGCTCGCGCAGCTCTATGTGCTGCCCTCCGGGCAGCTGGAAACCGACTGAATCTCCGGACTGATAGGTGTAGTAAGCCTCGGCACCGCTGGCGAGCGGGTGGATTATCTCATTCTGACTGACGTCGGCCTTTGCCATGTCCGACCCGATCCACAACGTCTCCCGCCCGGGGGCGTAGGGGATGTCCCCGCCCGTGCCCATGTCGGCGTTGACGTCGGCGTCACCGATGCCCTCGAGCAGCGGCATCGCTGCGCGCTGGCCTTTGACGTCGATGATGGCGCCCTTGCCTCGCTCCCACATCACGTGCGACGCCCGCTCCGTCCGCATCAGCAGGCGGTCGCGGCCGATTCTCTTGAAGCCCATCCCGATCGACATCCGCTCGTAGGCGTCAGCGGAGTAGGAGACGAGCGTGGAGTCCTGGGTCAGCCGCGCCGCGCGGGCCCGCGTCAGGAGCTCTCGCGCGCCCGCATCCCTGAACGCGGATGCCAGCACCGCCGGTGTCAGCGGAAGACGCCGGGCGAGCCTGATCTCCTGTCTTACCGAATCTCGCTCGTGGCGGTGAGCGCGCAACGAGTCCATGCGCTGATCACGGAGGACGGCGACTGAATCTCGCTTGTGCTTCGCGATGCTGTCCTGAGCCTCGCTGCCGATCCGCAGTGTGACGGACGACTGCGCAAAGACGGCGGCGGCAAGAAGTGCCAGCATCAGTGGCTTGTCGGCCGTGGAATGACGAAAGACACGCCCAGCTGCCAGAGCACGAGATCGGTCTTGCTGTTGCGCAGATTGAGCGTGATGCTGCCGTCTGGGTTGTCGATGATGTCGCCCTTCTTCAGGTAGGTCGCGCGCGCGCCGTAGTGATATCGCGCGCCAAGGTTGAGTGACCCGAGCGAATTGCCGAACGGAATCAGCAGACCGCCGCCGAAGATTCCGGCGTGGGACCAGTCGTTGTGGTTCTCGTGGCAGAGGGATTCGATCGAGCTGTCCGTACCGGACACACAGGACTGCGTCGAAAAGTCCATCGCCGCGATCGAGGCGTTGGCGTAGGGGCGAAACCAGCCATCTGGAAACTGGAACTGGAGTCCGACGCCGCCGAACCCGATGCGATTGTCGGTATCCAGATTGAGGTCGACCCGGCCGGTGCCCGGGAACCCGATGCTCTGGTGCTCGTGTCCGTACTGCACGCCGCCGACATCAGCCCGTATGGCCAGATACCCTTTGGGGTCCAGCCGGAACATACCGGTGAAATTGAAGCCGTAGCCGTTGGGAACATTGTCGGCGAACTCACCCTTGGGCTGGGAAACCGCGAAGTCCGCTCCAACGACGAAGCGAGATGGTTGCTGACCATTGTAGACGATTTGAGCTCCGGCGGCGGCCGCCGACGCGACAATCCAAGCAGTGGTCAGTACCGACACGGCTTATGACTGCATATATTCACTCCCTCTGGTTTGGAACCAGCGTTGGCAGGGACGAGGCCCGGTCTCCGGCAAACGCTATATCATTTTACGCGACGGGCTTACGTCGGGTTTCAGCCCCTCTGAAACGGCTTGTTGCCCTCTCTTCCGGACACCTTCTGTCGTCCCATGGTGACACCAACGACGAGCACCGCCGCAGCATTGAAGGTGAAGGGCCTCAAGAAAGCCTACGCGGACGTGGTCGCGGTTGATGGCCTCGATCTCGAAGTCGGGGTCGGCGAATGCTTTGGCCTGCTCGGACCCAACGGGGCGGGCAAGACCACCACGATCGAGATCTGCGAGGGTCTGCTGACCGCCGATGCCGGTGACGTCGAGGTGCTGGGACGCCGATGGGAATCCAATGAGCGCGAACTGCGGGAGCTGTTGGGAATCCAGCTCCAGGACACCCAGCTTTCGGAAAAGCTGACCGTCGAGGAGACCCTGAAGCTGTTTCAAAGCTTCTATCGCGACGCGCGCGATGTCGGTGAGGTGATCGATCAGGTCGAGCTGGGCGAAAAGCGCAGCTCGCGGGTGGGCGGTCTTTCGGGCGGGCAGAAACAGCGCCTGGCGGTGGCGTGCGCTCTTGTCGGCAATCCCCAACTTCTTTTTCTGGACGAGCCGACGACAGGCCTCGATCCCCAGTCGCGGCGCCAGCTGTGGGATCTGATCTCCGGATTTCAGGCCGAGGGCCGGACGATCCTTCTGACGACGCACTACATGGAAGAGGCGGAGCGGCTCTGTGATCGCGTCGCCATCGTCGATCACGGCCACGTCATCGCCCTGGGGTCCCCGCAGGAGCTCATGGATGCGCTCGACGTCTCTCACCTTCCGCCGCCCGAGCCGCGGAAGACCACCGCGACTCTCGAGGATGTGTTCGTGTCGCTAACGGGCCGGACGCTCCGAGATGACTGACGCCACGCGGGTTCCGTCCACCGGAGGTCGCACCTTCAGGGACAGCTCGATGGTGCAGCTGACGCTCGTCCGGTTCCGTGAGTTCATCCGGGAGCCCGAGGCGGTGTTCTGGACCTTCGTCTTTCCGATCCTCCTGGCGGCCGGCCTTGGCATCGCGTTTCGGCAACGCGGGCCCGACAAAATCCAGGTTGGAGTCCTCGCCGCCGCACCGGGCGCGGCGGCGCTGACTGAATCGTTGAAAAAAGATTCGACGCTCGTCGTCCGGACACTCGATGACAGCTCGGGTGCACGCGCACTTCGCACAGGCAAGATCGCCTTGCTGGTGGCTCCGACCGGAAAATCCGATAGCGTTCGCTACGTGTACGACCGCGGACGCAGTGACGCCGTCAATGCGCGGATCGTGGTGGATCGGTCCGTTCAGAGGGGCGCCGGTCGCGTCGATCCGGTTCGCTCGGCGGACACCTACATCACCGAGAAGGGCTCACGCTACATCGACTTTCTGATCCCCGGATTGTTGGGAATGAACCTGATGGGGTCCAGCATCTGGGCCCTCGGCTTCGCCATCGTCACCGCCCGCAGCAAAAAGCTGCTCAAGCGCCTGATGGCAACACCGATGTCGCGGGTGCAGTACCTGCTCTCCTTCCTCGCATCGCGCCTGGTGTTTCTGATCCTCGAGGTCGTGACCCTGCTCGGGTTTGGCCACTACGCGTTCGGAGTGCCGTTGCGCGGATCTTTGGCGACGCTGTTCCTCGTCTGCCTCCTGGGCGCGGTTTCATTCGGCGGCCTCGGATTACTGAGCGCGTCGCGGGCGCGCACCACCGAAGCCGTGTCGGGCATCATGAACTTCATCATGCTGCCGATGTGGATTTTCTCTGGCGTATTCTTCTCGTCCGAAAACTTTCCCGCCGTGGTGCAGCCATTCATCAAGCTGCTGCCGCTCACCGCCCTCAACGATGCTCTGCGCGCGAACATGCTGGAGGGTGCGTCGTTCGCGTCGGTTTCGCCGCAGATGCTGACGATTCTCGTCTGGGGTGTGCTGACCTTCCTGGCAGCCCTCAGGCTGTTTCGCTGGCGGTAGCGCAGTGACCGACTCCTCGACCGCCGATCCGAGGAATTTCCTCGCGGTCAACGAGTCGGTTGTCATTCCACGCAGCGAGCTCGACGTCCGGGTGTCCCGATCATCCGGCGCCGGCGGCCAGCACGTCAACAAGACGTCATCGCGCGTGGAGATCTTCTGGAACATTGCTGGTTCCAGGGCGCTCACCGAAGACCAGCGGGCGCTTCTGCAAGCGAAGCTACGCTCGCGCCTCACGACTGACGGCAGCATAAGGGTAGTTGCCAGCGACATGCGCAGCCAAACCCGCAACCGCGAGCTGGCCGAGGAGCGACTGGCGGAGACCATCCGCCGCGCCCTTATCGTCCCTCGTAGAAGGAAGCCGACGAAACCGACCCGCGCCTCCACGGAAGCGCGCCTCGAATCGAAGAAGCGCCACTCGGACAAGAAACGCCATCGTCGCGGCAAGTCGTTCGATTGATCGACAGCAGATCGCTCGCTGTTAGATTCCAGCGCTTCCCGCTTCCCGCTTCCCGCTTCCCGGCCCCTTCCCCCGCCCCTTTGAACGAAGGACGCAGGCCCGCATCGCGAGCGCAGATCGTCGCTGCGTTCGCCGCGATCTACATAATCTGGGGATCGACCTATCTCGCGATCCGCTACGCGGACCAGACGATTCCTCCGTTCCTCATGGGCGGAGTGCGCTTTCTGATTTCCGGCGCAATGCTCTATGGGTGGTCACGATATCGCGGCGCGCC
>DASXGU010000030.1:0-8419 GCA_036488915.1 Gemmatimonadaceae bacterium
TTGCGCGGCGAGGTCGAGATCCCGATCCCCGAAGTCCGGCGGCGCATGGACCCGGATCGGGTCATTCGCATCGAAGGGGCGCGGGAGCACAACCTCAGGAATCTCGACGTCGAGGTCCCACTTGGTCTGTTCGTCGCCATCACCGGCGTGTCGGGCAGTGGAAAGTCGACGTTGATCGAGGACATTCTGCACAACTCGATGGCGCGCCACTTCTACCGCGCCCGCGTGATTCCCGGCGCGCACACTCGCATCACCGGCTTCCAGCATCTCGACAAAGTCATCGACATCGACCAAAGCCCGATCGGACGGACTCCGCGCTCGAACCCCGCCACATACACGGGCTTGTTCACTCCGATCAGAGAGCTGTTCGCCGAGCTGCCGGAAGCGAAGATCCGCGGCTACGGCCCGGGACGATTCTCCTTCAACGTTAAGGGCGGCCGCTGTGAGGCGTGCGAGGGCGACGGTCTGGTCAAGATCGAGATGCACTTTCTGCCCGACGTTTACGTGCCGTGCGACGTCTGCAAGGGGAAGCGCTACAATCGCGAAACCTTGGAGGTTCGCTTCCGCGGCCTTAGTATCGCCGACGTTCTCGAGCAGACGGTCGAAGACGCACTGGCCTTCTTCGAGAATCAGCCGCGCGTGCGCCAGAAGCTGCAGACCCTCTACGACGTCGGCCTGGGCTACATCCACCTCGGGCAATCGGCCACCACTCTGTCGGGTGGTGAAGCACAGCGCGTCAAGCTCGCGGCGGAGCTTTCGAAGCGCGACACCGGACGCACGTTCTACATCCTCGACGAGCCCACCACCGGCCTGCACTTCGAGGACGTGCGCATGTTGCTGAGTGTGCTCCACCGGCTTGTTGACCGCGGCAACACCGTGCTCGTCATTGAGCACAACCTCGATGTCATCAAGACCGCGGATTGGATCATCGATCTAGGGCCCGAGGGCGGACTCCGCGGTGGAAACATCGTCGCGGCCGGAACTCCTGAGGATGTCGCGGATGTAAAGGAGTCGTACACCGGCCAATACCTGCGCGCGCTGCTTCGCAAGCGGGTTCGCGGAAGACGGGGTAGATCGACTGAAGACTACCGGCTCCCGGCCGGCAGTCTTCAGTAAAACTCGGAGGCGCAACGGAATGGTAAGTCTCCTCGATACCATCGGACCGGTCATGGTGGGACCGTCCTCCTCGCATACGGCAGGCGCCTGCCGTCTGGGCCTCCTGGCGCGGGGCCTCGTCGGAGGCACACCCCAGGCGGGCATCCTCCAGCTTCACGGCTCCTTTGCGCGCACGGGGGAAGGGCACGGAACCGACAAGGCGCTGGTGGCGGGCCTGCTCGGATTTCGTCCCGACGACGAGCGGATTCGCGATGCCCTCCAGATCGCCGAGCGCGAGGGACTCGAGTACAAGTTCGAGAAAACCACGATCTCCGACGCCGCCCACCCGAACACCGTGCGAATCTCCATCGAGCTGAATGGCAACAAGGCCACCATGCTTGGCTCCTCGCTCGGCGCGGGCAGAGTGCTGGTACAGGAGATCGACGGCTACCCGGTCGAAGTGACGGGAAACTTACCGACCATCGTTCTCGTAGCTGAGGATAGGAAGGGCTCGATCGCCAGAATCACCGGGATCCTGGCCGAGCATGACATCAACATCGCAACGCTGAGGCTGACCAGAAAAGAAAAGGGTGGCGACGCTTTCATGGTCATCGAGTGCGACGAGCAGCCGGACAAGAAGGCCGGCGCCGAGCTGAGAGCCCTCGATTGGGTCCGCTGGACTCGGCGGCTCGACAAAGTGAGCGGCGGCTAAGTGTACAAGGCGCTGGCCGATGCCATCCGGGACGCGGAACAACAGAAGAAATCGCTGGCGCTCGTCGCGCTGGAAACCGAGGCGCGGGATCAGGGTCGACCGGTCGATGACATCAGGGCCGCGCTCAAGCGGGCGCTCGACGTCATGCGCGGCGCAATCGACAGGGGACTCACCGGCGACCTCTACTCGGCGTCGGGACTGGTCGGGGGTGACGCGGCCAAGCTTCGGCAGAATGCGAAAGGTCCCCTTGCCGAGACGCCGTTTCGAGACATCCTGACTCGCGCGCTGGCGGTGCAGGAGGTCAACGCTGCGATGGGTGTCATCGTCGCCGCGCCGACGGCGGGAGGAGCCGGAGTGCTGCCGGCGATTCTGACGGGGCTGGCGAAGGCGAGGTCGGTCCCGGATGACAAGGTCGTCGATGGACTGGCGACGGCCGGCTTGATTGGAGCGGTGGTCGCGGAGCGCGCGTCGCTCTCGGGCGCCGAAGGAGGATGTCAGGCGGAGACGGGTGCGGCAGCGGGCATGGCGGCGGGCGCCGCAACCGAGATGCTGGGGGGCACGCCATCGCAGGTCGGACACGCGGTAGCGCTCACCATGCAGGGCACGCTGGGGCTGGTTTGCGATCCCCTGGGTGGATTGGTCGAGCTGCCGTGCGTATTTCGCAACGCCACCGGCTCGGCGATCGCGCTGGCCGGAATCGAGATGGCGCTGGCCGGAATCACCTTCGCGATCCCGGTCGACGAAGTCATCGACGTGATGGGCGACATCGGCAGGGAAATGGACGTGAGGTACCGCGAAACGGCCGGTGGCGGGCTGGCGGCGACGCCGACCGGGCGCCGGCTGGCGAAGGAGCGGTTGTACCAGATCAAGAGAGCCGACTCCTAGTCGGCTCAGCAGGGAGATGTAGATTGGTAAGGCGACGAGAGGGACCTTCAAGCTTCGAGATGTCAGTCTTGCGGTTTGACAACTCAATCTGACGAACATGAATATTTTCGATCGAATTGCGATGCTCTTCCGATCCAACGTCAACGCGGTAATCTCGGAATTCGAGCAGCCCGAGAAGATGCTGAATCAGATCATTCTCGATATGCGCTCGCAGCTGGTGAAAGCGAAGCAGCAGGTCGCAGCCGCGATTGCCGACGAGAAGCGCCTCCAGGATCAGACCCGCCAGGAGATGAAGGACGCGGAAGACTGGGAGCGCCGCGCCATGCTGGCGGTGCAACAGAGTCAGGACGATTTGGCCAAGCAGGCCCTCATTCGTCGCTCCGAGCACATGTCTCGCGCCGACCAGCTCAACCTCACCTGGCAGGCGCACAAGCAGGAGACCGACCGCCTCAAGGATTCACTGCGCACCCTCAACGACAACATCGAAGAGGCCAATCGCAAGAAGAATCTCCTGCTCGCCAAGCAGCGGCGCGCCGATGCCCAGAAGCGCATCAACGAGACGATGTCACACATCTCCGAGAAGTCGGCGTTCGAGGCATTCGCCCGCATGGAGGAAAAGATCGAGGCCAACGAGCGCAAGGTCAGAGCGAACGCCGAAATCGAAGAGGAGTTCTCCGGCGACAAGCTGGCCAACGACTTCAAGAGGCTGGAAGCCGCGGGCGGGAATCAGTCCGCCGAGATGCTGCTCATTCAGCTGAAGCAGAAGATGGGCGTGCTTCCGTCGGGAACCCAGCTCAATAACAAGGCGCTGGGAGCGGGTGCGGCGCAGCACGAGGAAGAGGCCGTCGAGGTCGAGGAAATCCACGACGAGAAGAAGTAGCGTTGTCTAGCGCGGCGGTTCCCGTAGCGCGAGCGAAGGTCGCGCCGGTCATCACCGGCGTGATCCTGACGGTGCTGCTCCTGTGGATGCTGGGAGCGACGGCCCACGTCTTCCTCCTCCTGTTCATCGCGATAATCATCTCGCTGTATCTCGGCGCGGTGCGCGATCAGCTCGTCTCGCGGGCGCATTTTCCGCCCAGGCTGGCTTTTTTCGTCTCGGTGGTTGGAACCTTTGCGGCGCTGCTCGGACTGTTCGCGATACTACTTCCCCCCGTCGTCGAGCAGACGCGCTCGCTGATCGTGGTGATGCCCAAGTACATCGAAACCTGGGAAACGGGCATCGACCATTTCGTGACCCGCTTTCCGGCGATGCGCGACATCTGGAAGCCGGGCGAGCATCCGCTCATCAGCGCCGTCTACGACCAGGTGGCCCAGCAGGCCGAGAGCGTGGTGCCGCGCGTACTTGGGGCCGTGCAGGTGCTCATCGATTGCTTTGCCGTAATCGTGATGAGCATCTATCTGGCGCTCCAGCCGGGAACCTATCGTGAGTGGCTGATCGCGCTGTTCCCGCCGATTCACCGCGATCTCGTGCGCGACGTACTGCGCGATCTGGCGGACGCGCTGCGCGCGTACATCGTCGGGCAGCTGTTGACCATGACGGTGCTCGCCGCGCTCACCGCGGCCGGACTCTACATATTGGACGTGCCGTACTGGCTGACTTTCGGCGTCTTCACCGGACTGGTCGCGGTGGTGCCGTTCTTCGGCACGCTGCTGTCCACAACCCTGCCGGCCCTGTTCGTTCTCGGGGGGCCCGGGGGTGGAACCCGCGCCGTCTACGTGCTGCTGCTCGGTGTGGTGATCCACCTGATCGAGGGAAACATCGTCTCGCCGCTGGTGATGTCGAAGAAGATCGACATGCCGCCGGTGCTGACGATTACCTCGGTGCTCGTCATCGGGAAGCTCCTCGGCCCCCTTGGTCTCATAGTCGCGCTACCCACCCTCGTGACGGTGATGGTGATCGTCCGGCGCATCCTGATCAACCGCATCTACGAGGGGAAGGGATTCAGGAAGAGCACCCGCGACCGCATCTTCGTGCTGCGCGTGCCGGTGCCTGACGGCGGCGTACTCGTGCCGACGAGCCCGGTGCCCGATCTCATCTCCTTCAGAGAGAAGCGGCCGCTCAGAAAGACTGCTTAGCTCCGCACCGCCGGCTCAGACTCGCGAGAGCCTGATCGCGAATTCGGTGTTGGAGAAAGTCTTGTCGGCTACGAGGTCCCAGGTCCCGCCGCCATTTGCCGTCAGCGTGAACGGCGTGTTGCGGACAAAGGTGTCGGCGGCCTGCGAGAAAGTGATCGTTTGTCCATCCTGAGCCCAGGTGCCGGCCATGTCGGCCTCGAGCGCCGGGGTGTTGCCGCCAGCGGCGATCGACAGATGCCCGGTGGTCGTACCGTTGCTGGCAAGAGTGATGTGGAAGCTGCCGCCGTTGGCCAGCTGGTTCGTTATCCCGGAGGGCGACCCGCCGGTGGTGACGAACTGGGTCGCCGAGTAAGAGCCCACGGCGGTGAGACCGGGAACTGTGGTGCCGCTGCCGCCGCATCCGGCCAGCGACGCGGCGGCCAGCAGGCCGGCTCCGATTTTCATCAGTGATTTCATTTTCGCTCCCTCGGGTTTGTCTGTGCAGCGAGTCGCCTCGCCATGAATATCAGCTCGCGCAATGCCGGGGTTACACCCGCCCTCCAACGATTGCTCTCCGGGCGTGAGACTCCGCGATCCTCTGCCACCACCGTTGCGGAGGTCGTGCCGTGGAAATCGCATTATCCGTCAGGGGGCTCAACAAAACCTATCACGCTGGAGAGCGCGGTCGCGTCGTCGACGTCCCGGCGCTGCGCGATGTGTCGCTCGATGTCAGCGGTGGCGACATCGTCGGGCTCGTGGGAAGGCCCGGCTCGGGCAAGTCCACATTGCTCCTGTGTCTCGCCGGTCTGCTCCGAAACGACACCGGATCCATCTGCTGGTTCGGAGAGCAGGTGACCGGGCACCACGTTCCCGCAGGACTCTCCTACGTCCCGCAGCGCGCGGGGTACTACTCGTTTCTGACGGTCCGCGAGGCGCTGGAGTATTACGCCACGCTTCACGATCTCTCCACCGCCGGACGCGCATCGCAGGTCGAGGCGGCGCTGCGCGATGTCTCGCTCCACGTCCACGCCACCAGGCGCATCAGCAGCCTGCCGCCGTGCCTGATCCAGCGGCTCGGGCTGGCGCAGGCGCTGATCGGAGCGCCCAGGGCAATGCTCCTCGACGAAACCCTTTGCGGCCAGGGTCTCCTGTTCGACAAGGAAATCATCTCCCTGCTCACTCGGCTCGGTCGGCGCGGCATCGCGATAATTCTTGCGGCACCGAATCCCGTCGAGGTGCATCGTATTGCTGCGCGCATCATCAATATGGTGGAGGGACGAGTCGTCACGGCCGGCCCCACATCCGCGGCGCGCGTGGCGGAGCGATTTGGTTGACCCTCTATGGGGGCACGCCTAGCTTCCGCGAATGGCCAGCCCCGATTTCCGCCTCTACAACACGCTCACCCGCAAAATCGAATCGTTCGCGCCCGCGGACGGCCAAACGGTTCGCATGTACGCCTGCGGTCCGACTGTCTACAAGCCGGCGCATCTCGGGAATTTTCGCACTTTTCTTTTCGAAGATCTGCTGCGCCGGGTCATCGCGCTTCGCGGCTGGAAAAATTTCCAGGTCATGAATCTGACCGACGTCGACGACAAGATCATCAAGGCCGCTGCGGAACAGGGAATCACCATCGACCGGGTGACAGCCCCGGTGACGGAGACGTTTCACGCCGACCGCGCCTTCCTGCGAATTCAGAATGCCGAGCTGTACCCGCGGGCGACCGACCACATCGCTGAAATGATCGGCATCGTCGAGAAGCTCGTCGCGCGCAAGCTCGCGTACAAGGCCGACGACGGGACCGTCTACTACGCCATCGACAAGTTCAAGGACTACGGAAAGCTCTCGCGGCTCGACACCCGGGAGGTGAAGGCCGGGGCCCGCGTGCTTCAGGATGATTACTCCAAGGAGAACGCCCAGGATTTCGCGCTCTGGAAAGCGGCGAAGCCCGAGGACGAGGCGACGGGCGCCGCCTGGGATTCACCATGGGGCCGGGGAAGGCCCGGCTGGCATCTCGAGTGCTCGGCGATGGCGATGAAGTATCTCGGCGAAACGCTCGACATCCATTGCGGCGGCATCGATCTGGTCTTTCCCCACCACGAGGACGAGATCGCTCAGTCGGAGGGCGCGACAGGAAAGCAGTTTTCGCGCTTCTGGTGCCACGGTGAATTTCTGCTCACCGACGGCAGCAAAATGGCCAAGCGGCTTGGCAACGTGGCGACCGTACAGGATCTCCGCGACAAGGGCATACCGGCCGCGGCATTTCGTCATTTCGTATTCTCGACCCACTACCGCAAGCAGCTCAACATGTCCGGAGACGCTCTGGAGGCGTCCATCGAAGGCGTGCGCCGGATTGGCGACTTTGCAGCGCGGCTCGCCGAAGCGAGGGCAGCAACCCCGGAGCTGGAGACGATCGCCGACGAGACCGAAGCGGAGGTGCTGGCGGCCCTGTTCGACGACCTGAACGCGCCGGGCGCACTGGGCGCGCTTTTTACGTTCATTCGCCGGGCGAACGCCGAGCTCGATCGCAACGGCGTCGACAGGCGGGCGCTGGAGAGGGCGCGAGAAGTCTTTGCGCGCATCAATTCGGTGTTGGACGTCGTTCCGGAGGCGGCGGGCGCCGACCCCGAAGTGGCCAAGTGGGTGGAGGACCGGCTTGAGGCGCGGAAGGCAGCGCGGGTGCAGCGCGATTTCGCTCGAGCCGACGCCATCCGTGGAGAGATCGAGTCCCGCGGAATCGCCATCGAGGACACGCCGCTGGGCACCAAATGGAAGAAGGTGCGATAGTTGACTCGCTTGCCTAAGTTGGCTATTCTACTAGGCTTGCGATGAAAAATCGCTGTTTGTTGCTGACGTAGCTCAATTGGCAGAGCAGCTGATTTGTAATCAGCAGGTTGGGAGTTCGATTCTCCCCGTCAGCTCTGCCGGTATCGGCGGCTAAAATCGGTGGGGTTCCTGAGTGGCCAAAAGGAGCAGACTGTAAATCTGCCGGCTTATGCCTTCGAAGGTTCGAATCCTTCCCCCACCATAAGAGCGAATGAGGGGCCGGATTTTTTTAGTGGCTGGAGTTGTCGCGGTTTGCAGCAATGCGGGAGTAGCTCAGTTGGTAGAGCGCTAGCCTTCCAAGCTTGATGTCGCGGGTTCGAGTCCCGTCTCCCGCTCTGAGGGTAACGGTGCCAGGAAGCGCGAGGATGCAGGAAGCGGCGGGACATTGCGCCGTGCTGGAGAAGGAAACGAAGAAGCCGCTCGCGTAGCTCAGTTGGTAGAGCACACCCTTGGTAAGGGTGAGGTCATCGGTTCAATCCCGATCGCGAGCTTGCACTGAAACGAAACACGTCTTGAGGACGAAATGAGCAAAGCCAAATTCGAGCGTACGAAGCCGCACGTGAACGTAGGGACGATTGGGCACGTCGATCATGGGAAGACCACGCTGACCGCAGCGATCACGGCGATCCAGGCCAAGAAGGGATTGGCGCAGTCGGTGGCGTTTGACCAGATCGACAAGGCGCCGGAGGAGCGTGAGCGCGGGATCACGATCGCGACGGCTCACGTGGAGTACGAGTCGGAGAAGCGGCACTACGCGCACGTGGACTGCCCGGGCCACGCCGATTATGTGAAGAACATGATCACGGGTGCGGCGCAGATGGACGGGGCGATTCTGGTGGTGAGCGCGGC
>DASXGU010000184.1:0-1876 GCA_036488915.1 Gemmatimonadaceae bacterium
TACGGCCGCGGGCTGGTTGATCTGCGCCGCTACAATCGTCTCTCGCCCACGACCTGGTTCAACGCGCGACTCGTGCTCGGCGGCTGGCTGCACGGGGACGAGCTGCCGCTCGAGCGCAGATTTTCGGTGGGGGGGATCGGCACCGTTCCGGGGGTCGGTTTCCGCGACAACGATCCCGGCACCGTCGATGTCTCGCAGTGCAGCAGCGGTGCTCCGCCGTCGGGCGACCCGGCGCAGTGCGAGCGCGTGGCGCTGGCCCAGCTCGAATACCGAAACGAGCTGCCGTTCTTCGATTTTCTGAACGCCCGTCCGATCCGTCTGCGCGGGATCGGGTTTACAGTGCGCCCAACGGCGGTCGCTTTCGTCGACGCCGGCCGCGGCTGGCTCGTCGGCCAGCCGAGTGGAACCCTGGTGTACTCGAAGAGCAGCTTCCCGCGATTCGGGACCTTTCGCACCGACGTGGGGCTGGGACTCGACCTGGGGATTTTCGGCGTCTACGTCGCCAAATCGGTGTCGAGTCCGAAGGAGCCTGCCCACGTGTTTTTGCGGGTGCGCCGCCGGTTCTAGATGCGGATCGTCACTCATTGCCAGTCACGCGCGCGAGGCGAGGGATGATCGGAAGAATCCCCGTCATCGTAGCGGTCGCGTTGGTGCTGGCGACTCCCGTCGCCGCGCAGCGGGTTCACGTCGACGTGCTGCCTCCGGCGCAGAACGCCTGGGACGAGAGTCCGCCGTTGGTGGCGTCAGGGGGGTTGCTCGCCGACGCGTCGATGCGCGATCTGCTCGCCAACGGTTTTCCGGCGCGACTGCACTATCGGCTCGAGCGGTGGGTGTCGGGGCGCTGGTTCGACGATCTCAAGGCCGCGACCGAATGGGACGTGATCCTCAAGTACGACGTCCTGGGCAAGAAATACCAGGCCGTCCGTGTCGTCGGCGGCAAATCGCAATCGCTGGGCGATTACGCGAGCGTCGATTCGGCGGCGAATGCCGTCGAGTCTCCATTCGCGGTGCCTATTCCGCTGCCGAAGAAGGGACAGCGGGGCTACTACAATCTTCTGCTCGACGTGGAGACGCTGTCGCTGACGGACCTCGACGAGGTTCAGCGCTGGCTCAAGGGCGAGCTCAAGCCGGCGGTGAGCGGCAAGAAGAATCCAGGCACCGCGGTGGGCCGCGGGATCACGACGCTGGTGGTGAGACTATTGGGCGGGGAGAAGCGGCACTACGAGGCGAAGACCGGAACCTTCAAACCATAGAGGGAAGGGGGAAGCGGGAAGCGGGAAGCGGAGCTGCCAGAAGCGAAGTGCGCCGCCGCCCTCAGCTCAAGCTTGCGCTTCCCTCTTCCCACTTCCCGCTTCCCGCTGATGCTTCTGCTCGAGATCCTCGAGGTGGTGCAGGGTCTCTTCGCCGTAGAAGATGCGGATGTACTTCGCCTGGGTCGGGGTGAGCCGGCGGACAGCCCAGCTCAGGTGGACGAAGTGTGGCTCGACCGGCGCGTGCATCGGGTGCATGCCGATCTCGTTGGGGAGATTGTTGGCCTTGCGGGTGTTGCAGGGGCTGCAGGCGGTTACGACGTTGGTCCAGTCATTGGCGCCGCCGCGCGACAGCGGAATCAGGTGGTCACGGGTCAATGACTCGCGCGGCTTGAGCTCGATCTGGAGGCGGCCGCAGTACTGGCAGCGGTAGCGGTCGCGGGCGAACAGGAAGGTGTTCGTCACCTGGCGACGGAACCGGCGGGGCACGTGGATGAAGCGCGTCAGCCTGATGACGGCCGGGCGCGGCAGGGTCAGCCTCTCGGAGCGGATGACGCGGTCAGAATCCGCCTCTACGATCTAGGCTTTTCCGTCGATTACAAGCCGCAGCGCACGGCGCAGCGGCA
>DASXGU010000187.1:0-4765 GCA_036488915.1 Gemmatimonadaceae bacterium
GGCGCCGGTCTCGGTCTGGCAATAGTGCGCGATCTGGCGACGGCGATGGATGCACACGCTGAATTGTCGCCGCGACCAGCCGGCGGAAGCCGCTTTACGCTTTCCCTTCACAGCAGTCAGAACGGGACACCATCATGACGCAGCCCTTGCACGCTCCGCCTGAACCCGACGTCACCCCGGGCAGAACGATCCTCATCGTCGAGGACAATGAGACGCTCGCCCTGGGATTGCGCACGAGCCTCGAGGTCGAGGGTTACAAAGTCTGCTGCGTCACCGACGGCACTGAAGGCCTGTCGTGGCTGGATCAGCACACTCCCGATCTGATCGTCCTCGACCTCATGCTGCCGGGCATGAACGGATTCGAGCTGCTCAGACGCTACCGCGGTCGGGGCGGCTCGGCGGCGGTGCTCATTCTCTCGGCGCGCGACCAGGAAGTCGACAAAGTGCAGGGATTCCGGATCGGGGCCGACGATTATGTCGTGAAGCCGGTGGGAGTGCTCGAGCTTCTGGCGCGCGTGGAGGCGATCATCAGGCGCAGCACCGCGTCGCGCGGGACGAACGGAGACGGCAGCGGCCGCGCATCGCTCCACCGATTCTCCGACGTGCTGGTCGATCTGCGCACCCGGACGGTGCTTCGCAGCGGCAGCCCAGTGGAGCTGAGCCCGATGGAGTTCGACTTTCTGTCGTATCTGATCGAGTCCGGCGGCGATATCGTGTCGCGCGAAACCCTGATGCGGCAGGTCTGGCGGTACAGCATCGGCGTGACGTCACGCACGGTGGATCAGCACGTCGCGCGTCTCCGCAACAAGCTGGAGCCCGATCCGGCGCAGCCGCGGCACCTGATAACGGTCAGGAAAGCGGGCTATCGCTTTCAGCGCTGACCGCAGTCAGCGCGAGCCGGGGCGGCGATGATAGTAGAAATCGTACTGGGTAACCCAGCTCTTGCCGCCGTCCGATGATTGCTCCGAGTGTTGCCTGACAGTGGCGCTGTCGAGTGGTGTGAAGGTAAGGCGGGCCACCGAATCCGCGTCGGGTCGCGCCCTCATCAGAAACACGAGACTCGACCCGTCGAGCTCGCTGGCGCGATACTCACTCACGCTGCCGTCGCCGCCGATCCAGAACTGTTGCCACTGATGCAGCAGGGGGTTGTAGCCGTTGAGACTCTTGCCCTGTCCGCCCTTCAGGCTCGTCCAGTTCTCGAGAATCGCGCAGCCGCCGCTCACTGACTGGATCACACTGCCGCCGACCGGTGTGCCGCCTTTTGTGGTGACGTTCCATTCGCCGATCCAGAAGTCGAATCGGTGTCTTTCCGGATCGTTGGCGCACGCATTCGGAGCTTGCGCGAAGCCTGCCGCCGGCGCCAGGACGGCGATGGCGGTGAAAAGAGCCGCTTTCCAGCGAAGGCGCGGCCGCGCTAACCGATTGTCGCTCGGGTTGATTGGGTGTCTCAAAGACATAGGCATCGGTTAACGCGGCTTTCGTTGCGCCTTCGATTGGTCGGGGCGTGGCACGTACGGTCCGACTATCGGCAGACCCGCGGCCCGCCGCCACGCGATCCACAGATCGCGCAGGAAAGTCTTCTCCATCTTGCGCATGGCGGAGAGATGGCATCGCTTGGGGGTCCAGCCTGGTCGCGAAGTCGCGAGCTTCTCACGCTCGGCGTCGTAGAACTCACGGTACTCGCTGCCGCAGCGAAGCATCGACATGCCGACGAGGTAGCACGACTCGCGAGCCCGCGCATCGTACCCCGAGCGACCGCCGAGAGCGGTGCGTCGCGGCGCCACGCGAATCAGTCCGGCACCGGGTGCGGGCGCCAGCATTCCCGTGCACGCGGCCGCTCCCGATCGCTTCTGGTGCGGACCGCTCGGCGCGTAGCCGAGTGGATACGCTATCTCCAATCCGCAGGTGCCGCACTTGAAGGAGACGCCGGGAATCGTCGCCAACCCGCAATAGGCCCAGAAGGCGGACGGCGTCGCGGCGCGGGCGATGTCCAATCGGGACAGCAGGCGCGCTGCCAGCAGATGGCCGACGCCCTTCACCGTCATCAGCCACGGCCAGGCGGGGTGATCGCTGATGGATTCGCGCAGCGCGCCGGCGGCACTCAGCTCGTCTTCTTTGGCCCGGGCATAGGCGCGCTCGAGGAGCTGCGGCGCGCCGACACTGACGCCGAGGGCGATCTCCTTCAGGAGACCATCTGCGTCGCTGTCGTCCGACGACGCCCCGGCGAGCGACCTGCCCTGAAAGATCGCCCGCAGGCGCTCGCCGTGAGCTATGCGGGTACGCTGTGCCTCCTCATAGAGCTGATAAAGCAGCCTCAGCTCGGCTACTTCGTATGCCCCGAAACGGGGCTCATGGATTTCGTTGAGCGAGGTGGCCATTGGCGGCGCTGTGCGTTCGAAGACTCTGGAACGCTACAAGCCGGTACCGGCGCACATTGTCTACTTCGGGTAAAGGATTAGTCGGCGCCCCGTTACCTGGCTCAACCACAGCTCCTGGCGATTCGCTTCGCCGCCGGAGAGCTGGGGAAGAGAGAGACAGCGCGGCGGGCGTATCCGCGCGCGACGGAGCAGTGACCGCGCCGCGAGTAGAGCTCCGCAACCCGCAGATTGATGCGGTAGCTGCCGGGATCCCACGCCGCGCCCGTCACCCAGCCGGCGGTCATCCCCCCGCGTCCGACGGAAGTCATCGCGACCATTTGGGCGGCGCTGCGAAAAGAGGATGCGAGGGTAAAGAACAGAAGCGCCATCGCCGCGGCGCCGAGCACCGAAGACGATACCTGGAGATCGCGCGGTGGTTTTCTGATACCGCTGGTAGCGCCGAGCACGCTCCAGACGATCAGCGCCGGCGCGGCCAGTACGAGCACCACGTCGAACGCGCTCACGACCATCGTCCCCACGATGGTGCCGGCGAGGACGCACTGCGCCAGCACCGCGTCGGGATTCTCCAGCTCGCCCCACCGTCGCAGCGAGCGCAGAAAGAGGATCACGAATACGCCGATGAGCGCGACGCTCGGTATGAAGCCGCGCTCCGACACGAAGGCCACCCAGTCGCTGCTCGGCCACGGGTTGGCGGTCATGCCGTCATCGGCGATCGACCTGTCACCCGACGGCGCGTACTTGACGTATTGCACGGGCCAGTTGCCGGGGCCAACCCCAAAAACGGGATGCGCGATCGCCATGCGCAGAGAGTTCTCGTACTGCGCGATCCGTCCGCGTCCGCTGCCCTTCTTGTAATCGACCATCCCGCGCGCGGAGTCGAGGTATGGCGACTCGCTGTTCCAGTTGAGGGTGTTGGGCAGAACTATCGCCACCATTCCGCCGATCGCGGCAGCGAGCGAGAGTCGCGCGAACCTCCCGCCGATCAGACCGCCGCGCCAGTATTTGCGCGAGGCGATGATCGGCACCAGGAGCACGACGACCGAAGCGGCGACGGCGAGCCAGGCGGCGCGCGATCGCGACAGCACCAGAGCCGCGGCGACCAGAGCCGCGCCCACTGAGCCAAGCGTGGCGCCGATCGAGCGTCTGGCGGTGACCGTGCACCAGACGAGGGCCGGCAATCCGATCACTGCAATGTGAGCGACGAAGTTGCGGTTGCCGAACGTGCCACCGGGCGCGCGGTTGGTGCTGAAGTACTCGGTTTCCAGCCCGTACGCCTGGGCGAGGCAGAACAAGGCAGCGCAAACGGTGGCAATGGCGACGGCGGTGAGTATCGGTCTGTATCCACCGCGCCGCGCCAGATCGCGCGCTCCCCAGAAGATGATTGCGCCGGAGACGCTGATCGCCAGCGATCTTTGCGCGACCCAGTGGTTGGTGGCGAAGACGGCGGACCCAGCGCTCCAGAGGAGGAAAAACGCCAGCAGGCCGTCGACGATGTCGAAAGAGAGGGCACGCCGCCGCGCGATGAGGAAAAGCGCGACGAGGAGCGCCGTGGCGTGAAGAACGAGCTCCTTGGGGACGAAGTACCTATCGAGCTCGAACAGCTTGTACGGCAGGGCGATGATGACCACCAGGATCACCCCCGCCTGGATCACCAGCCTCATCACGCGGTCTGACATCGCTGAAATATGCAACGAGCCTGATGGGCGACGTGAGCGGCGCTCTCAGGTCAGATTCGCCTCTCGTTCTCTTTCAGTGACTGCGCGCGGCGCTCAGCGCGCGAACCAGTAGGTCGCCTTGACCAGGAAGACGTTGCTCGGGCGGCCGAAGATCAGCCTCGTTTCTCTGCTCGGGCGGAAGTCGCCCTCGAACGGAAGGAAATCCTCGCGCTGCTGTTGCCAGACGAAGAACAGCGCCGATCCGGGACGGTACTCCCACCGCATCACCGCGTTCCCGCGCAGGGAGTGGGTGCGAAAATCCGGGTTGCTGATCGAGAACGACGGCGCGGCGCCGGGGCCATCCGGATCCACGGTGTACGACTGGATCGTTCCCGATGCGTCGGTTACCGGAGTGATGGTGCTGGCGTTGTCGCGCCCGTAGCGCACGTAGTTCTGCGTGGCCGGAGTCGCCAGCTCCTTGAAGTTCCTGTAGCGGCCGGCCGATGCGAACGGCTGCGCGTACAGCTGGAACGAGAGCAACGGCGACAGCGTCCACTCGACTCGCGTCGTCGCCGACAGCGTCGTCTGGAACAGGTCGCTGAAGACGTAGCGGCTGCCGAACGTCGACGTCGCCAGGGCGTCGGCATCTCTGCTCACGAACTGAATGGTGTTGTGATAGAGGGTAAGTCCCGGTGAAAACGTCACGTGGACCGACGAGCTCGGGCGGACGTC
>DASXGU010000189.1:0-22604 GCA_036488915.1 Gemmatimonadaceae bacterium
CAAATCCGCGTTCATCTCGCGTCTATCGGCCATCCTGTCATGGGCGACGACGTGTATGGCGGGGGCGGAGGACGTCGTGTGGCCGGACTTCCTCCCAAGCGGCACTTCCTGCACGCGGCCTGGCTCGCATTCAATCACCCCGTGACCGGAGAGGCGCTGGATTTCCGCTCGCCTTTGCCCGCCGACCTGCGCCATTCCCTGGCAGTCGTGGCTGGGGAGCACGCCCTGCCCGACGACGTCGACGCGCTGACAGCGCTCCGCTTCTATGAGTGATGCCGTCGAAGCTCCCCCGCCCCCGGACCAGGAGACGGCACCCGAAGAGCCGCGCGTCCCCACCAGGCGTCTGTTGGTATTCAACCTTGGCGGCAGCGACTACGCCTGCGACATGGATTCCTTTCGTGAGATCGTTACGCCCCAGAAAATGACGAGGCTGCCCGCGGCACCGGATACCGTTTGCGGTCTGATCAATTTGCGGGGCACCATCGTGACTGTCATTGACGGCGGCACCGCGCTCGGCAATCGGCCGTACGGCCGCGCTGAGGGGCTGGTCCTGCTGGTCGATCACCTGGACAGGTGGGTGGGGATCGGCGTGGACGACGTGCGCGACATTCAGGATGTGCCCATCGACCAGTTCGGCGCGGCGGATGGCGGAGAAGTGCCTGTTCCCGGTGCAGTGACGGGATCGGTGGACATAGAAGGACGGCGGGTGCTGGTGCTCGACATCAAGACGGTAGTTCAGCAAGTCATCGGACAAGGGAGGTAGGGTGAGCAGCACAGTTCTGGTATGCGACGACGCCGTGTTCATGCGGACAATGGTGAGCGACATTCTTTCCCAGGCGGGGTTCACCGTCGTGGGAGAGGCGGAAAACGGCAAGCAGGCAGTTGACAAGTATCAACAGCTCAAGCCGGACCTGGTGACGATGGACATCATCATGCCGGAGATGGGCGGCATCGAGGCGGTAAAGAAAATCACGCAGCTGGATCCGGCAGCGCGCATTCTGATGTGCAGTGCGATGGGACAGCAGGCGCTGGTTCAGGAAGCGCTCCAGGCGGGAGCGCGAGACTTCGTGGTGAAGCCGTTCCAGCCGAGCCGCGTTCTGGAAGCCGTGCAAAGGGTGCTCGCCTAACAGTGGACACCGGGCGCTATGCCAAGCTGTTTCTCTCCGAGAGCCGCGAACACCTCTCGGAGATAAACGCCGCGCTTCTCGATCTGGAGCGCGGTGGCAGCGACACGTCCATCGCCCGGCTTTTTCGCTCCGTCCACACCCTCAAGGGCATGGGTGGGGCGATGGGCTATACCTCCGTCGCCGAGCTCTCCCACGAGCTGGAGAGCCTGCTCGACAAAGTTCGAAACGGAACTCTGGTAGTGACGCGGCCGATCATCGACGTGCTTTTCTCGAGTGTCGATGCGCTCGAGAATGCCGTTGATCTGGCGACGGGCCCGTCGAGCCAGCAGCTCGACGTCAAGGAAGCGATCGCCGGAATTCAGCGAGCCGCGATTGAAGAGGCGTCGCCCAGCCGGGCCGACGCGCCCGCGACGGCCGCGCCGGCAAGGGAGTCCGCCCGCACAGACAGCCCACCGGCCGGCGCCGCGCAGAAGGCGCCGCGACAGATCCGCATCGACGCCAAGCGCCTGGACACCCTCATGAATGTCGTCGGCGAGCTGGTCATCGCCCGCGACCGCATCGCCAAGATCGCCGAGCAGCTGGGCGACGAATCGCTGCTCGAGGCGACGCTCCGGGCTTCGCAGATTCTGGCCAATCTGCAGAACGAGATCATGACCAGCCGGATGGTCCCGGTGTGGCAGGTCTTCGAGCGTTTCCCCCGCGTGGTGCGCGACACCGCGAAGTCGCTGGGCAAGGAAGTCGAGTTCAAGATCGAGGGCCGCGAGATCGAGCTGGATCGCTCGATGCTCGACGAGATGGGCGAGCCGGTGCTGCACCTGCTGCGCAATTCGCTCGACCATGGGGTCGAGACCCCTGCCGAGCGCGAAAAGGCGGGGAAGCCGCGCCTCGCGACATTGATCCTCACCGCCGAGCGAGACCGAGCGACGGTTCTGATTCGAGTCACCGACGACGGCCGCGGAATCGACCAGCAGCGGGTTCTCCCGCGCGCCAAGAAACTGGGGCTCGTGGACAAGACCACGACCAGCCTTTCCGAGCAGGAGCTGGTGTCCATCATTTCGCGGCCCGGATTCTCCACCGCGGAAAAAGTGACGGAGCTGTCGGGACGCGGCGTCGGCTTCGACATCGTCGCCACCCGCGTACGCTCCCTCGGCGGATCTCTGGAAGTCCACACCGATGCCGGCCTCGGCACGAGCGTCAGCATGCGTCTGCCGCTGACGTTGGCGATCTCGCGCGCCCTCCTCGCCCGGGTGGAGAAGGAGATCTACGCCATACCGCTGACGCACGTTCTGGAGACATTCAGTCTCTCGACGCCGATGCTCCTCGAGTCTAAGGGAAAGCAGGTCGTGGCGATCCGTGACGACCTTTTTCCGGCGATCTGGCTGCGCGAGCGTGTCGGTCTGCCGAAGCCGGAGACCCTGGCGAGCGGGCAGGTGGTGCTGATCGAGCTGGCCGAGCGCAAGGCCGCGTTGATCGTCGACGAGTTCGTCGGCCAGCAGGAAATCGTGGTAAAGCAATTCGATGGCGTCAGTGGCAGCAAAACCTTATTCAGCGGCGCGACGATTCTCGGCGATGGATCGCCGGCACTCATCGTCGACGCCTCCAGCCTCCTCTGAAATGACCGACACACGCAGCACACCGTCCGGAGATGGAACCACGCTTCTCAGCACAGCGCGTCTCGACGCCCTGCGCGAGGTAGCCAACATCGGCGCGGGTCATGCCGCGACCGCGCTGTCGACGCTGACGGGGACGCGAATCATGATCAGCGTGCCGATGGTCAACATCGTGCCGCCCGGCGATTTCATTCCCGAGATAGCGCCCGGCGTGGAGGTCGTTGCCGTGCAGATGGCGATGACGGGCGACATAAGCGGCCAGACCGTGTTCGTGCTGGCGACCACCGCCGGGCTGAGACTCGCCGAGCGAATGCTGAGACGGAAGCGCGGCACGTCGCCGAGCCTCGGCAAGCTGGAGCAGTCGGCTCTGAACGAGGCGGGCAACATCCTGGCGGGCGCGTACCTCACGGCGTTGAGCGACTTCCTCGACATGCGGCTGATGCTGTCGCCGCCGGCTCTCGCCACCGGCCGGACCGGCGAGGCGCTCAAAACGCTCGGGGACCACGCTCCGCGCGCCGAATCGCCGATCCTTTGTGTCGAGACCGAGTTCTTCCTCGACGAGCCGGCGGAGAGCCTGCACGGATTCTTTCTGCTCGTCCCCGATCCCAGGTCCTTCGACGCCATCTTCCGCGCGGTGCGCGTAGAGTAGCCCATGAGCCCAGCGGCCACTGCCCGCGCGCCGGCAGCCGCGAACGGCGGTGAGACCGAGATCCTGCGCTCGTTCGCGCGCCGCATCGA
This sequence comes from Gemmatimonadaceae bacterium, assembly GCA_036488915.1. GTDB lineage: Bacteria > Gemmatimonadota > Gemmatimonadetes > Gemmatimonadales > Gemmatimonadaceae > UBA4720. The sequence goes on from DASXGU010000189.1 coordinate 3,476, forward strand.
TCCTTCCGACGCGGGCGCGTACAACAATCTCGGCGTCTTCTACTTCCGCAAAGGCCTGACCGACGAAGCCATCGTCGCGTTCTCGCGCGCATTGGCGCTGGACGAGAGGATGGGCGTCGCCCGGCGCAACCTGGAGATCGCCTACGGCGACAGCGGCATCGTCGAGCGCCGTCTCGAGGAGCTGGAGGAGCGTCTGCGCAGCAACCCCGAGGATCTCGAGGCGCTGGTGCAGAGCGGAATCGCCGAGAAGACCGCGGGCCGGCTGGAGCGCGCCCACAATCTTTTCCAGCGGGCAATAGCGCTCGATCCCGACAGCTCGGTGCTCCACTTTCTGCTGGCGGAGGCACTCTACAATCGCGGCCTCCACGAGGAAGCGATGCGCTCGGTGCGGCGCTCCATCGAGCTCAACCCCGAGAACCCGGATGCGCTCTACCTGATCGGGTTCATCCTGGGAGATCTCGGTCGCAGCGAGGAAGCCGCCGAGGCCAACCGGCGCGCCGTGAACCTGAATCCCACGCTCGTGCGCGCCCAGGCGAATCTCTCGCTGGAGACGTATCGGCATGACGTCACTCCGAGCCAGCAGCAGCGGACGTCCGCGGGCGCGCACATCACTCTCGGTCGCGCGCTGCGTCAGAAGGGCTACTTCCAGGAAGCCCTGCGCGAGTACGAAAAGGCGATCGAGGGTGGAGAGGCCAACGCCGAAGTCCTGCAGGCGATGCTCGAGCTCTACCTGCTGCAGCGCGATACCGGCGCGGCAATCGCCACCGCCGACCGCTTTGCCCGGGAGTTCTCGCCGACGGCGAAGACGTGGAATGGCCGCGGCGTCGCGCTGCAGCTCGAGGGAAGGCACGCCGAGGCCGAGGAGAGCTACAACCGCGCGCTGCAGATCGATTCCAGCTATCCGTTCTCGCACAACAACCTTGGCGTTCTGCTCTGGCACAAGAACGACACCAAGTCCGCGATCAACTCTTTCCGTCGCGCGCTGCAGGCGCCGTCACCGCCGGTGGAAGCGCGGCTCAATCTGGCGCTCGGACTTTTTCGCCGCAAACACACCGAGCTGGCGCTCGAGGCGTATCGGCAGGTTCTCAGCACAGCGCCGGAGCACCCGGTCGCGTGGAATGGCATCGGCCTGATCCTCGTCGATCTGGAGAAATACTCCGACGCCCGCAACGCCTTCGCCCGGGCGATCCAGGCCAATCCCGATTTCGCCGAAGCTCACTACAACATGAGCTTCACGCTGTCGAACCTCGGCGACTTCGCCGCCGCGCTGCGCGAAACGAAGCGCGCGCTGGCGCTCGATCCGATGTACACGCCGCAGAAGCTGGAGCTGGCGATCGAGCTGCCGCACGAGGAGATCCGGCTCACCGTCGCTCCGCCCATCACCGAGAAGGACGAGAAGCTCGAGCACGTCGAGGATTTCCACTTCGATCCGGCGATCATCGAGGAGCTTTTCGCGGAAAAGCCGGTGCGGCGGCTGACGCCGATCGCCAACGACGCGATGAACGGCTTCGCGCTCGCGCGCGACCTGATCACCAAGGGCTTGTACGATCGCGCGCAGGCGGAGATTGCACGCGTGCTCGCCCGCGGCGGCGACAAGATCCTCGGACTCGTGCTCGCCGGAGACGGCTTTGCGGCGCAGGGTCTTCACGGCGAGGCGCTCGAGCGATACCGCAGGGCGCTCGAGATGGATCAGAGCAATTCCTTCGCGCGTCAGGGAACGGCGCGCTCGCTGCTGGCTCTGGGCCGTCCCGAAGAGGCGCGCCCGTACGCGGAGGCGCTGGTCGAAGCGGGGAGCACCGACGTCAACCTGCTTCTGCTCGCCGCCGAGGCGCGGGTTGCCTCGCTCGACAAGCCCGGGGCTCGCGACATCCTCGTTGCTCTCAGAAAGGGTGAAGGGCGCAACGCCAACGTCATGAAGCGGGTCGGCGATCTGCACGCCGCGCTCGGCGACGCGGCGGAAGCGATCGCGTCGTATCGCGCCAGCCTCAGCATCGACGAGCGCCAGATCGACACGCGGATCTCACTGGGACGCCTTCTCGCCGAGGCGGGCGATGACCCGGGCGCGATCAGAGAGCTCGAGAGCGTGCTGGTCACCGCGCCCAACCACGACCTGGCCGTCGTGGAGCTGGTTGGACCGTACAGACGAACGGGCCGCTCGCGCAGCGCGCTGCCACGCATCGTGGCGCTGATCAGAAGGGACGTCTACCACTTCACCGCGCTCATCGCGCTGGGTGAGATCCTCATCGACCTGGCGAGGGAAAGCGACGCGCTCAAGGCGTTCGAGCGGGTCCTCCGCTTCGACCCCAACCACTCCGACGCGCTGCGCTACAGAAGGCTGCTGCTCAGAGGGCGAATCTGATGGCGATCGAAGGACCGCTCCGCGAGCTCGGCATCCACGACGTCTTCCAGCTGCTGGACCTGAGCCGGAAGACCGGCACGCTGCGCGTCCATTCCCCGGAGAGAAATAACGAAGGGAGCGTCTACTTCGACGCCGGCACCATCGTCGCCGCGACCATGAAGAGCAACCCGCATCTTCTCGGCACGATCCTGGAGCGCTCCGGGAAGGCGACGGCGGCGGACCTGGCGCGGGCCACCGCGATGCAGCGCGCGGGCGACAAGCGCAGAGTGGGAGAAATTCTCGTCGCGCACGGGATCGTCACTCCGCGAGACATCGACCGCTTCATGCGCCAGCAGATCGAGACGGTGGTGTTCGATCTGATGTCCTGGTCGGAAGGGTTTTTCTCGTTCACCGAGGAGCCGCCGCGCCCCATTCGCAAGGACATCGCCGTCCGTGTCAGCACTGAATCGCTGCTGATGGAAGGCGCGCGTCGAATCGACGAGTGGTCGCGCATGGCCGACAAGATCCCCGACGCCCGGGTGACGCCGCGTCTGGCTCCGCTCGACGACGGCCCGGAATCGTTCATCGACCTGCTGCCGCGCGAGTGGGAAGTGCTGTCGATCATCGACGGCGAGCGGAACCTGCACGAGATCGGCAAGCGGCTGGTGCTCCCCGAATTCGAGGTTGCCAAGATCATTTATGGAATGCTGAGCACGGGGCTGATCGAGATAGCCCCACAGGAGCACGATGCCGCGCATGCCTGAGTCGGCGCGAATTCTTTTCGCCACAGCGATCGGAGAGGCCGAGCAGACGGCCCTCCTGCTCGATGCCGCGGGCACTCCGCTCGCCGGCAGCTATCTCGACAACAACGGCCGGGACATCTCCGCCGAAATCGGCGCTGCGCTGAGCGGCGTTGGCAAGGAAGTGTCGCGGTCGATGCGCCTCCTCGGCATCGGCGGCTGGACGGCGGTTGTCGTCGAGACCGACGCCGCCACCATTGCGCTGGCTCCCGCCTTCGAGGATACCATCGTATTGCTGGCGTCTTCGTCGACCGTCCCACTGGGACTGGTGCGACGCGTTCTATCGCGCTCCACGGCGCTGGCGATCAACTGGATGCGGAACAGCGCATGAAAGGCGTGAGCCAGGTCGTCGCCACTCTCTCGAGAGTGCCAGGTGTGGTCGCCGCGATGGTGGTCGGTGCGTCCGATGGACTGATCATCGAGGCGAGCGAGGTGGTCGGGCTTTCTCCGGGCGCGACCGATATGCGCAAGCCCACCGCAGCGCTCGCGGCCTACCTTTACTCCAAGACGACTCGCGCTTCTGATGCAGCGCGACTCGGCACCCCCGCCTTCATGCGACTCGAGGCCGAGAAAGGGCACCTCTGCGTCGTCGGCGCGAGCGATGTCGTGCTCGTAACCATCGTGACGCCTGGCGCAAACCTGGGACGAGTGAGAATCGACATGATGAACGCAGCGCGGGAAAACGCATGACGAACCCGACCGTAGCGGAAGAATGGGTCGCGGCCCCCCTTAAACGCCTGATGGAGGATGCACGTCTGCTGTCCGGTGTGCTCCTCTATCCGTCGGGTCGCGCCGTGGGCCAGTTCGGGTTCTCCAACGCCGCCGACGTCATGTCGATCTGCGCCCTCACCTCGGCAATCAACGCGTCCGCGCGTGAGCTCGGGCGGCAGCTCGATGGAAAACCGTTCTACGAGATGCACCATGCCGGCGCCGAGCGACAGGTATTCATGGCCCGAGCCTCAGCCGGCGCCCAGGAATTTCTGTTCGTCGGAGTCTTCGACCGGGAAAGCTCGCTCGGAGTCGTGGCCATCTACTTCGCCGAATTCCAGAAGGCGCTGGAGAAGCTGCTCCCCGAGAAGCAGAAGCCGGCAGTCGGGCCCACGGGCGATTTCGAGGGCGAGCTCAATCGCAGTCTCGATGCCCTCTTCGGACCGATAGGGAAGCGATAGATGTCCGTCGTCAATTACGGCACGCGCGAGATCACGTGCAAGATCGTCTACTATGGCCCCGGTCGGTCGGGCAAGACGACCAATCTGCAGCACGTCTACTCGCAGCTTCCCGAGGAGAGGAAGGGCAAGATGGTGTCGCTGGCGACGGAGACCGACCGGACGCTCTTTTTCGATTTCTTGCCGCTGGATCTGGGCACCATTTCGGGGTTCGCCACCCGATTCCAGCTCTACACGGTGCCAGGTCAGGTCTACTACGCGGCCACGCGCCGTCTGGTGCTGCAGGGCGTCGACGGCGTCGTCTTCGTAGCTGACAGCCAGGCGCGACAGATGGCCGAGAACATCGAGAGTCTCCAGGATCTCCACGCGAATCTGGCCGAGGAAGGGCTCGACCCGCGGACGATTCCGCTGGTGATGCAGTACAACAAGCGGGACCTGCCCGCCGCCGAGATCAGACCCATCGAAGAGCTCGACGAGACGCTCAACTTCCGCGGCGTGCCCCATTTTTCGGCGACAGCCGTGACGGGCGGCGGCGTGTTCGAGACGCTGCGCAGCATTGCGTCGCTGGTATTGTCCCGACTGAGCGCTCCGACGGCCAAGGAGTCCTGACATTGGCGAAAGAGCGGCAGGCGAACGAGGAGGACGAGAGCGGCGAATTCGCCGATTTCCTGGCCGATGTCAGCCAGGAGATCGCGCAGCGCGTCGAGTCGCTCGATCCGAAGGTCGCGCCAGTCGCCGCCGAAGCCAAGAAGACGCCCCCGACCGCGGAAGCGCGCAAGACCCCGACGACCGCTGACGCGGGCGTCATCACCGAGTGGCCAAGCATCGTCGAGCGGATGATCGAGGAGATGCGCTAGTGGCCATCAAGGGCAGCCTCAAGGAGGCGAGTCTCCCCGACGTGCTTCAGCTTCTGTCGATGGGAAAGAAAACCGGCTGTCTGGGGTTGTCGTTTCACGACAGCTTCGGCTCGATTTACTTCGACAGCGGCAGAATCTGCCACGCGGCCATCGTCAACCGCCCGCTCGACACCGAGAACGCAGTGTATACGCTGTTCACGTGGACGAGCGGCACCTTCAACTTCGAGCCCAACGTGGAGCCCGAGGACGGAGCCGAGCGCGTGTCTGTCGACCCGCAATCCCTGCTGCTGGAAGGCGCGCGGCGAGTCGACGAGTGGTCTCTGATCGAGAAGAAGATTCCCAGCTTCGACGTCGTCTTCAGCATCGACCGTTCGCGCCTGATGCTGAACCGCGATCCGCTGTCCCCGGAGCAGGAGTCTCTGCTGCCCCTCATCGATGGTCACCGCGACATCAACTCGTTGATCCGGGAATCGGCGCTGGGCGAGTTCGAAGTCGGGAAAGCCCTGTACGGGTTGCTCAACGCGTCCTTCCTGCTCCCCGTCGGGCGCAAGCGCACGACCCCCACGCTGCCACGTAACGCCAGTCCGATCGAGCGGCGCGAGCTGGCCAGCGCGTTGTACCGCGCCGGAATGCACGACGAGGCGCAGCGGGAGTTTCGAGCCCTGGTCGAAGAGGCGGCCGATCCCGTCGCGTCGTTCCATCTCGGATTGATCGCTCTGCGCGAGAAGGAGTGGACGGGGGCCGTCAACGCATTCATGACCGCTGCCCCCAACGCCCCGAGCAAGACGTCGCTGCTCCACAACCTCGCTCTCGCTTACGAGCAGCTCGGACAGCTCGAGAAAGCACGACTTCTCATCGATCGCGCGATATCCGCCGATGGTGGCGCGGAGCCGCTCATCCAGCTGCAGGCGGCGGTAATCGCCATGAGACTCGGCGATCTGCAGACGGCGAAGGTGCGGCTCAGCGAAGCGCGCAGTCTGTGGGCTGCCAGCGCGCCGCCGGCGGTGTGGTTCCACTATGCGGCCCAGGTCGCGGTACTCACCGACGACCCCGACCGCGAGATGTTGCTGCTGGCTGCCGCCACCGAATCACACCCGGAATCCGCTGTGCTGCTCAACAATCTCGCCGCCGCCCATCTCAAGCGCGGAGACTTCAACGCGGCCAAAGAGGCGGCCGAGAAGGGAATCGCGGTAGCGCCCGAGCTGCCGCAGCTGCGTCGGAATCTCGCGGCGGCGCTCGAAGGTATCGCTCACGCCGAGCGCGGCACGGCGGGCGAACGATCGAGCCGCTCCTGATCGGAACCATAGCTTGATCGACGATAACGACGAGGGCTTTCGGGCGCTGATGGCGAAGATCACCCATGATCGCGGTTTTCGGTGCGCCAGCTACAAGGACAAGTGTTTGCGCAGGCGGATCGCCGTCCGGATGCGGGCAAAGGGGACTTTCACTCCCCGGGAATACGCCGGCGTGCTCGACACCGATCCGCGGGAGTACGAGCGGCTGCTTCGTTCCCTCACCGTGAACGTCACGAAGTTCTTTCGTAACTGGGACACCTATGCCGCGATCCAGAACAAGGTCGTTCCGGCGCTGTTCGACAACGGCAGCGACGAGATCCGTGTCTGGAGCGCCGGGTGCTCGTCGGGGGAAGAGCCGTACTCTCTGGCGATACTGATGCACCGGCATGCCAAGGAGACGGGGCAAGTCGATCGGCTGGAGCAGACCAGTATCGTCGGCACCGACATCGACGCGGAATGTCTGAGCGAGGCCGGGCGCGCCGTGTATGCGTCCTCGGCGCTTGGCGATACGCCGGTGGACATCCGCCGGGAGTACTTCGAGGAGTTTGCCGGACTCTACACGCTGCCCGGGGAAATAAGGAGCCTGGCCCGGTTCGAGTGCGCCGACGTGCTTAGGGAGGCGCCACCGTTTCCGGATGTACATCTGCTGGTATGTCGCAACGTCATTATCTACTTCGAGCGCGAGGCTCAGGACGCGCTGTTCGAGTCCTTCCACCGGGCGCTGGCGCCGGGCGGGATTCTGGTGCTCGGCAAGGTGGAGTCACTCCTCGGGGACGCCCGCTCGATATTCGCGCCGGTGAACGCGCGCGAGCGGATCTTCCGGAAGATATAGGTGTCCGCTTGAGCGAAACCCCACGCGCGGTTCCGAGCGTACTGGTCGTCGACGACAGCGCCTTCATGCGGAAGCTGATCGCCGAGATGGTGGAGTCCAGCGGCGCCTTCAAGGTGGTCGGGACCGCCGGGGACGGCGTCGAGGCGCTGCAGAAGATCCGCGCTCTGCGTCCCGACATCGTCACCCTCGATATCGAGATGCCGCGTCTAAACGGCCTGCAGGCGCTCGAGCAGATCATGGCGGAGATGCCTCGCCCGGTGGTGATGCTGAGCGCTGCCGGCTCGGAGCTCGGCAACGAGATGACGCTGCGTGCGCTCGAGAGGGGCGCGCTAGAGTTCGTGCGCAAGCCATCCGGGCCGGTGAGCATTGATTTGTCGTCGGTGCGTCAACAGCTCATGTCCGCGCTCGAGGCGGCGAAAGCGATGAACATGAGCATCATGCGCGCTGCCGAGCCGGTCGCCACGACGATCGCTCCCGAAATGCCGCCAGCGCGAAAATCGCCGGACGCCGCGACGAAGGTCGTCGCCATCGCCGCCTCGACGGGCGGCCCGCGTGCGCTGGCCGAGATAATTCCGCATCTACCCGAGGCTCTGGGGGCCGCGATAGTCGTCGTGCAGCACATGCCGCGCGAATTTACGAAGCTCCTCGCCGAGCGTCTGGACGCGATGAGTGAGCTCTGGGTTGCCGAGGCGATCGACGGCAAACTGCTACGCGAGAATCGCGTCTATGTCGCGCCGGGCGGATATCACATGACGGTCGCCGGAGCGCCCGGGAGTGCCACGATCAGGCTGGACACATCACCGGCCATCTGGGGAGTTCGGCCCGCGGCCGATCCGCTTTTCTTTTCTGTCGCTGAGACGTTCGGGAGCGCGGCAGTCGGGGTGGTGCTCACGGGAATGGGGCGCGATGCGGCTGAGGGTCTGCGCCGCATCAGGGCGGCGGGTGGCCACGGCATCGTTCAGGACCGCGACAGCTCGGTCATCTATGGAATGCCGCAGGCGGCCCTGGCCGCGGGTGGCGCGGACCGCATCGCCGCTCTCGAGGATATTGCGCCGCTGATCAGGGATTTGAATGTCACCACGGCGCGGGGCATTGGCCGTTGAATGCGCGCCGGGTATCGTTCGGCACGCTCACCGCTGGAAAACGAGGCATCATGAGCTGGGATAGCATTCACCATGCGTAGGCTGATGGTCACCGGCGCCGCCGGCTTCATCGGCAGCAACTTCGTCCAGTTCTGGATCGAGCATCATCCAGCGGATGCGGTTATCGGAGTCGACGCGCTGACCTACGCGGGCAACCTCGCCAGTCTCGAGCCTGTCGCCAAGCACGAGCGATTCAAGTTCATGAAGGGCGACATCCGCGACAGCGAGATGATGCGCGACATCATCAAGCGCGAAGGCGTCGACACCATCGTCAACTTCGCCGCCGAGTCGCACGTCGACCGATCGATCGACGGCCCTGATCCCTTCATCGATACCAACATCAGGGGAACCCACGAGCTGCTGAAGGCGGCCCGTTCGGTCTGGACCGAGGACTGGTCGGGAGGCGCGCGTCGCTTTCACCACATCTCGACCGACGAGGTGTACGGGTCGCTCTCACCAACGGGAGCCCCATTCACCGAGGACACAGCCTACGCGCCCAATTCGCCGTACGCCGCCAGCAAGGCCGCGGCTGATCATCTGGTGCGTGCGTACCACCACACGTACGGGCTGCCAGTCACGACTACCAACTGCTCCAACAATTACGGTCCGTATCACTTCCCTGAAAAGCTGATACCGCTGACGATCGTGAACGCGCTCGATGGCAAGCAGCTGCCCGTTTACGGGGACGGCCTCCAGATCCGCGATTGGCTTTATGTCCGCGACCATTGTCGCGGCATCGAGCGCGTCCTGGAGAAGGGCAGGCTGGGCGAGTCCTACAACCTCGGCGGCAACTCCGAGCGCAAGAACATCGACGTCGTGAACTCGATCTGCGCGAACCTGAACAAGCTCTTCGCCACCGACGCCAAGCTCAGGGAGCGCTATCCGAAATGCCCGGCCGCGAGCGGGCGCGATACTGCCGAGCTCATTTCGTTCGTGACCGACCGTCCAGGCCACGATCGGCGGTACGCGATCGACGCCATGAAGGCCACGCTGGAAACGGGTTACGGGCCGTCCGAGTCGTTCGACACCGGCCTGCTCAAGACCATCAAATGGTACGTCGCCAACGACGCCTGGTGGCGATCGGTGATGGACGGGAGCTACCGCGATTGGGTCGACCGGCAGTACTCGAAGGGGCGTCCGGTCGCCAAATAGCTCGCGGCGTGGCCGGCAGGTCTCCAGCTTCGGGTTGACACGCATTTCGCTGCGCCCTACACTACCACGCTTATGGCCAAAACCGATCTCGCCAGCGGACCGCGGGCGCTCCGTGAGCCTCGCGGGCGGCGTTCATGGGTGTATTGGACGACCGCGACAATAGTGTTGCTCGCCGGCTTCGCCGACCTCGCTCGGGGTGGCGAAACCCTTGCCCCGATTCTGCTTGTAATCGGGTATTGCGTGCTGGTACCCCTGGCAATTCTCCGTTGAGAGTGCGGGCTCGGTTTCTGCACCGGGCGAGTAGCTCAGTTGGTTAGAGCGCCTGCCTTACACGCAGGATGTCGGGGGTTCGAGTCCCTCCTCGCCCACTTCATGAAGAAGGGACCCACGGATCGGCAGGTGGGGTAAGAATGTTTACCGATTTGGAGGTTATACCATTGATGAAGGCACGTTCAGCTAAGTCAGGTCTTCTAATAGCTCTGATGGCAGCAGTCGTCGCGTCCCCCGTCCTGGCGCAAGGCAAGACTGGCGAACGCGTCATGATTCCCACGCTTCAGAACTCCGATCCATCCAACAAGGATCTCGGAGTCCAGGCCGCCGAAGCCATCCGCGATCAGCTCTCGAAGCAGACCAACATTCGCGATCTGGTGGTGGTACCGAAGGCCGACATCACCAACAGCCTCATTTCGTCCGGGTACTCCCCGACCGAGCCACTTCCTCCGGGCGATGCCAAGGCGTTGGCGACGCTCGTTCGGGCGCAACAGTACCTGGAAGGATCGGTCAGCAGGACGCCGACAGGGTACAAGATCGACTCGCGACTGATCATCTCCCGCGACATGAACAAGGGTCAGATTCTGCCGAGTGGCCAGGGAGCGAAGCTGGACGATGCCGCCAGTCAGGTGGCCAAGGCGATCAGGGACGCCCGTCGTCAGCTGCCCGCCGAAGAGCAGTGTCACAACGACGTCGTGCAGGGCAAGTTCCAGGAAGCGGTGACCGCCGCCCGCCAGGGATTGAACGGCTACCCAAATGCGAACATCGTCGGAGTCTGCCTCGCCGAGGCGTACAATGGCCTCAAGATGCGCGATTCCGTGGTCGCCGTCTCCGAGCGGATTCGCGCCAACGATCCGCGCAACGGGCCGGCGCTGAGAATGCTCGCCACCAGCTACCGCGCGATGATCGATTCTCCCCCTCCCGGAATTGCAGCGGCACAGCTCGCCACGGACACCACCAAGCTGCTCGAGGCGCTTGCCTCGATGGCCGCGGCTGATCCGACCAACACCCGACTCGTCCAGGACGTCATCAATACTTATCCCCAGCTGGGCCGCGCCGAACAAGCCATTCCTCTGGTGCGCGATCTTTTGCAGAACAACCCGGGCGATCCGCAGCTGCTCAACCAGGCGTGGCTCGTCTACCTGAACGCCAAGGCCTATCAGGATGCGATCAACGTCGGCACGGAGCTGATTCGCGTCGATACGGCTGCCGCGACGGCGGATTTTTACACCCGGCTCGCCGCAGCGTACACCCAGCTGAACCAGCCGCAGAAGGCGTCGGAAGTAGCTGCCATCGCCGCCAAGAAGTTCCCCAACGATCCGACGCTTTCGCTGATCACGGCGAATTCGTTGCGCAAAGCGGGTCAGCTGCAGCAGGCGCTCGACGCGGCCAAGAAAGCCGTGGCAGGAAATCCGAAGAATCCGCAGGGCTGGTACCTTCTCGCCAGCATTCAGGGCGACCTGAATCAGTACGACGACATCGTCGCCACCCTGAATCAGGCGAAGGCAAGTGGCGCGGATCCCGGGGTGCTCGGTGCTCTTGCGCTGCAACAGGGGCAGAACGCCTACAAGGCCGGCACAGTTTCCAAGGATCGCGCCGATTTCCAGCGCGCCATCAAGTTCCTCCAGCTGTCTGACCAGCTCCAGACTTCTGCGGACGCCAAGTTCCTGCTCGGCGCCAGCGCATTCTCGCTGGGTCAGAGCGCGGTCACCGACGCCAATTCTTCACGCAGCTGCGACCTGGCCCGCCAGGCGCGCGATGCGTTCAATCTGGCGTCGATGAATCTCCCCGCCGGTGGACAGAAATACCCGACCGAGGCGGCTCAGCTCTTGACGGCGATCCCGCAGTTCACGCCGGCCGTCGACAACGAGGTGAAGCGCTTCTGTAAGTGATCGACTCGGAAGCCCTGACCGGCCGGTGGGACAGCTCCTACCATGCGCCGGTCATGGTCGACGAGGTTGTCGAGCTATTGAACGGGTCCAGACACGTGCTGGACTGTACGCTGGGCGGAGGAGGGCACTCCGAAGCATTGCTGGCCGCTGGATCCTCGGTGGTGGCGATCGATCGCGATGAAGCGGCGATAACGGAAGCGAGAAAGCGGTTGGCGCCCTACGAGGCGTCAGGCCGCTTTCTCGCTGTGAGGGGCGATTTCGGCGAGCTGGACTCCATTCCCGGGCTCGACTCGCAGCGCTTCGACGGCATTCTGGCGGATCTGGGAGTGTCGTCCCATCAGATCGACAACGACGAGCGTGGTTTCTCTTTTCGTCCTGGCGCGTTACTCGACATGAGGATGGACCGTCGCTCTATCGGCACCGCCGCCGATTTGCTGAACACCCTCGATGAAGCCGAGCTCACAAGGATTTTTCACGACTATGGAGACGAGCCCCGCGCCCGGCGACTCGCCCGCGAGATCACGCGCCGCCGAGACCGCAGGCCGATGCGCATAAGCGACGATCTGGTGGACGCCATCCGTGGCGTTTTCGGAGCCCGTTCCGGCCCCGGTGAATTCGCGCGCCTCTTCCAAGCGGTCCGCATCGCCGTCAACGACGAGCTCGGCGCTCTGGAGAAGGCGCTGCCCATCCTGCGCGACAGGCTGGAGAATGGAGGCTTGCTGGCGATCATCTCATATCATTCGGGAGAAGACCGGCTGGTAAAGCACACCATGCGTGATTGGAGCCTCGACTGCATTTGTCCACCGAAGCAGCCGCAGTGCACCTGCCGCGGGAAGGCGTTGGGCGAGCTCGTAACCAGGCGCGCCGTCATTGCTCGCGACGAAGAGACGGCCGTCAACCCGCGCGCCCGCAGCGCCCGCTTACGCGCATGGCGAAAAGCGGCGTAGGCCTGCGTGGTCGCACCCTGGTAGCGCTGGTGCTCGGAGCTTTCGTGCTGGTGGCGCTGTCGATCGTCTGGCGAAGAACCATCGGCATCGGGCAGTCCGAGAGTCTCGCGGTGCTCGACGGCAGGCGATCGGCCCTGGAAAGCGAGCGCACGCACCTGGAGAGCGAGATCCGCGATGCCTCGTCGCGCCAGGTTCTTGGTACGGAAGCCGAGCGGCGGCTCGGGATGCACATCCCCACCGATCGCCAGGTCGTGATCCTTCCACGCACCTCGCAGAATGAAGCTCCCTAACCGCGTCGCCATCGTGCACGGGGTGCTCGTGCTCTTTGCGCTGGCACTGGTTGCTCGCGCGGCCAAGGTGCAGGTCGTCGAGGGAAAGCAGTGGGCCGCGCGAGCGACGCGGCAGCACTTCATGGCATCGCCGCTGTCGGCGCCGCGCGGCGAGATCCTCGATGCCAGCGGCAACGCTCTGGTCGAGAGCAGGGAGATGACCCGTGTCGCGGTGGCGCTGCCGGAGGTTCGTGACACCAGCTTCGTGCTCAAGGCGCTGCGACGAGCGGAAGTGGATGTCGATGTCGTGCGCGCGGCGATTGCGCGGCGCCGTCGCTGGATCGATGTCCCCGGTCTCTACAGTGCCGCAGACGTCGCTTCGCTATCCAAGATGAGCGGCATCCATCTCACGCCCGTGCTCCAGCGCGTATACTCCAACTCAGGGGGTATCCGGAAGATCGTGGGAACCCTCGACGATCGCGGCCGGCCGACCGGTGGCCTGGAGCTGGAGCTCGACACCATCCTGCGCGGTGATTCGGGGCGTGTGAAGCTGGCGCGCGGAAAGGACGGAAGGGCGCTCGACTCGCCAGACGACTGGACTGAGCAGCCGAAGCCCGGATCCACCGTCGTTCTCACCGTCAATAACGCGCTGCAGGACATCTGCGAGCGACAGCTATCGATCGCGGTGGACAGTCTTCACGCCGACGGTGGCGACATCGTGGTGATGAATCCGCACACTGGCGAGATCCTGGCGCTGGCGAGCAACAGGGTCGGTCGCACCAGCTTCTCCAACACCGCCCTCACCGAGCCCTTCGAGCCCGGATCGACCCTCAAACCGTTCGTGGCGGCCTCGCTGCTCGAGAAAGGGCGCGCCGAGCCGACCGATGTAATCGACACGCACGGCGGCAGGCTCGAGCTCGACGGCCGCGTGATAAACGACACGCACAAGGCGACGACGCTCTCGCTCGCCGACGTCATTCGGTACTCGAGCAACGTCGGGATTGTCGAGTTCGGTGAGCGGCTGACCCCACGCCAGAAATACGAGACTTTCCGCGATCTCGGATTCGGCATGCCGTTGGGCGTGCCGCTTCCCGCTGAATCCCCCGGGACTCTCCGCGAGCCAAAGGACTGGTCGAAGCAAACGAGCGCATCGATTCTGATGGGCTACGAGATCGCCGTCACGCCGTTGCAGCTCGTCACCGCCTATTCGGCGATCGCCAACGGTGGCGAGCTGCTCGAGCCACATCTGATCAAGGAGATAAGATCTCCCGAGGGCAAAGTGGTCTACCGCGCGGAGCCGCGCGCGCTGAGGCGGGTCATGTCCGGCGAGGTCGCGCGCACGGTACAGCAGATGCTGCTGGCGGTGGTGCAGGAGGGAACGGCGACAAAGGCGGATCTGGCGACGTTCGACGTCGCGGGCAAGAGCGGAACCGCTCGCCGCACGTCGGGCGGCTCTGGTTATGCTCCCGGCAATTACACTGCCTCCTTCGTTGGCCTGTTCCCCGGCAACGATCCGCAGTACGTGGTGCTCGTCAAGCTCGATAGCCCTAAGGGTGGTCACTACGCCGGCGGCGACATCGCGGCGCCTGTAACCAAGATCGTACTGCGCGCTGCGCTGGCGGCGCGGGACGCCGCGCTCGACCGGCATGATCTCGCCGTCTCGGAAAAGCCCGTGCCCAGGAAAGGCAGTGCGACGGACGCCGAAGGCGCCGCGACAGGCATCGCGGCGAACGACAAGAGGATTCCGCGGCCCGATGCGGATTCGTACGACCCCAACGGCAACGTCGCCGCCGAGCACCCCGCGGAAGCCACGTCAACGTACATGGTCGATCTTCCCGCCCGGGGCGTCACGACCCCGGTCGCCATCGCGCCACGAGCGGTTCCCGATGTGCGCGGACTGTCGGTTCGCGAAGCGGTTCGCGCGCTGCACACTGCTGGGTTCCGGGTGACGATAGCCGGCCGCGCCGGCTCGGGGACGGCGCCCGCGGCGGGATCGGTCCTTCCACCGGGTACGCTGATTCAGCTGAACCGTCCGCTGGAATGAGCGTGAGAGTCGGGGACATCAAGTCCGCGCTCGAGGAGCACGGGCTGCTGGTCGAGGTGAAAGGACAGACTCCTGAATCGGTCAGCGGCATCGCTGATGACAGCCGCAAGGTCGAAACCGGGAATCTGTTCATCGCCGTCAAAGGCTGGGCAAGCGATGGCCACGACTTTCTGGACGCCGCGGCTAAGCGCGGCGCCGCGATGGCAATCGTGGAAAATGCGTCGAGAACGAAACTCCCGGCTCTCGTCGTTCGCGAAGGACGGCGCGCGGCGGCCGTCGCCGCAGGCACCGCTTTCGGCAACCCGGCTAAGCGCCTCACCCTGCTGGGAGTGACCGGGACCAACGGAAAAACGACCACCACGTCGATCATGCGCCACTTGTTCGACGACGGCGCTCGATCCAGCGCGTCGATAGGCACGCTCGGTGTTCTGATCGGCAGCGCCGGCGACGTGCTGCCGGGCGGGTCCGGACTGACGACGCCTGGTCCGGTCGAGCTGCAGCGAGTTCTGCGGGTTCTCGCAGACAGGGGCGTGCGGACGGTTGCCATGGAAGTCTCGTCGCACTCTCTGGATCAGCGGCGAGTCGAAGGGCTGGAGTTCGACGTGGCGGTCTTCACCAATCTGACCCGCGACCACCTCGATTATCACGGCACCATGGAGAAGTATCTCCAGGCGAAAATGCTGCTCCTCGACTACCTGAAGCCGACGGGCACGGCGGTGATAAATGCCGACGCCAAGGCGTGGAAGGCGCTGATGCCTCGGGCTAAGTCACTGACCTTCGGAGCTCGCTCCGCCGCCGATGTCGGAGCGGCCGACATCCGCTTCACTCCGCTCGGCAGCGAGTGGCGGCTGGAGACTCCCGCCGGGGCCGCCGACGTTCGGCTGCCACTCATTGGCGACGTCAACGTCGAGAACGCGCTCGCCGCGGCCGCCGCCGCGCTGGCGCTTGGCAACGCGCCGGCATCGATCGCGGAGCGACTACACACGGTGCCGCAGGTCGCGGGAAGGCTGGAGATCATCTCGAAACAGCCGACGATTCTCCGCGACTACGCCCACACCCCCGATGCGCTGGAGCGCAGCCTCAGGACGGCCCGGGCATTCACCCGGGGCAAGCTGATCGTGGTGTTCGGCTGCGGGGGGGACCGCGACAAGGGCAAACGGCCACTTATGGGCCGGATCGCCGAGGACGGAGCCGATTGCGCTATTGTTACTAGCGATAATCCGCGGACCGAAGATCCCGATGCAATCATCGACGACATCGAAGGCGGCATGCAGCGCGGCCGGCACGAGCGCATCACCGACCGACTGCGCGCCATTCAGCGGTCCATCGAGATTGCCAGGGATGGCGACATCGTTCTGCTGGCGGGCAAAGGCCACGAGACCTATCAGATTCGCGGCACCACATCGTACCCATTCGACGAGAAAGAAATCGTGAAGGATTTGACGGGCCGGGGAAGTCACGCGTGAGCGGGGGTTTCTGGACACTCGACCGCGTTGCGGCATCGCTGGCCTCGGAGGCCGTGGGGAAACTTCCGCGCGGCGCTGAGACATTGACAGGGATAACCACCGATACGAGAAAGATCGCCAAGGGGAACGCATTTCTGGCGCTCAAGGGAGAGCGCTTCGACGGCCACGATTATCTTCGCGATGCCGTCCGCGACGGCGCGGCCGCACTGATCGTCTCGCGCGCTCCGAGGATCGACACCCTCGGTGTGCCGATCTTCGAGGTCCGCGACACCCTGGTCGCCCTTGGCGCGCTCGGCAGCTACTGGCGAGTGGCGTGGGGAAAGACCGTGGTGGGCGTCGCCGGCAGCAACGGAAAGACCAGCACCAAGGATCTGCTCCGCGCATCGCTTGGCGGCGCGTACAACGTCCACGCAACCACCGGCAATCTCAACAATCGCGTTGGGGTGCCGTTGACCCTGCTTTCCATGCCCCCCGAGGCGGATCTGGCGGTGATCGAGCTCGGGACGAGCCTGCCCGGCGAAGTAGCGATCCTGCGCGACATCGCCAGGCCGGACATCGCCCTGGTAACCTCCATCGCCGAAGAACATCTGGAAGGCCTCGGCGACCTTGCCGGCGTTCTGCGCGAAGAGGCGGCGGTGTACGAAGGAGTCGAAGTTGGAATCGCGCCTTCTGCGCAGCCGGAGGTGGCGGCCGCGGCGCGCGGGAAGGCGAAGCGCGTGCTGGTGGCCGGGCTGGATCCTTCCGCGGATGTGAAGCCCGACCGCTGGGAGATTGGCGCCGACGGTCTTGGCGTGATCGAGATCGGAGGAGTCACCGTGCGGCCGCCCGTGCGGGGACTGCACAATCTGCGGAATGCCATGCTCGCGCTCGCCGTCGCCCGCGAATGCGGCGTCAGCTATGAGGACGCGGCGACAGGGATCGCGCGGATGCCGCAGCCCAAGATGCGATCGTCGTGGGAACAGGTGGGTTCCGTCACTCTGATCAACGATGCGTACAACGCCAATCCCGGATCGACGCGGGCGGCGATCGAGCTGCTCAAGGGAACCGGTAGCGGACGACAGAGGGTAATCGTCCTTGGTACGATGCGGGAGCTGGGCGCGGCGTCGGAGCAGTGCCACGCCGACATTGCGGGTCTCGCGTTGGCATCGGGGGCGGACATCGTCGCGGGAATCGGTGAATTCGCTCCGGCGCTCGAGAAGCACGACGAGCGCGAGCGTGTGATCACGGCGCCCGATGTCGAAGACCTCTGGCCGCAGCTCCAGGCCAGACTGCAGCGCAACGCGATCATTCTGCTCAAGGCTTCACGGGGCGTGCAGCTGGAGCGTCTTGTGCCACATCTAACCACCTGGGCCACCGCATAGTGCTGAACTATCTGCTAGTCCCATTCGTAGGACTGCCGCACTTCGGATTTCTGCGACTGTTTCAGTGGATAACCTTTCGCGCCGCCGGCGCGGCGGTGAGCGCCATCCTGCTCACGTGGATCGTCGGTCCCGGAATCATGCGCCGCCTGCGTCGGATGCGTCTGCACCAGGTGATTCGCGAAGGGACGCCCGATGCGCACCAGCAGAAAGGCCGCACGCCGACGATGGGCGGACTCATCATCCTGGGCGCCACGCTGACCAGCACGTTCCTCTGGGCGCGTCTCGACAACCGCTACGTCGTCATCGCGATGATATCGATGGCGTGGATGGGCGCGATCGGTTTCTGGGACGACTATCTCAAGCTCAAACAGAAGCTGGCCGGAAAAAAGAACACCGGACTCGTCGAGAGCTACAAGCTGGCGGGGCAGGTGACGCTCGGCCTGGCCGTGGGATACTACATCTGGAAGCACCCACTCTCGAATCTTCCCGGTGCATCGACGACGCTGCCGTTCTACAAGTACATACTCATCGTGCCGCTGACCGCCGGTATGGGATGGCTATACGTCCTTTTCGTCACCTTCGTCATGACTGGCGCGACCAACGCGGTCAACATCACCGACGGCCTCGATGGGCTCGCCGCCGGACTGACGGCGATCGCTGCGCTGACGTTCGCCTTCTACTCCTACGTCACGGGGCGCGTCGATGCCAGCCAGTATCTGCACGTCTACTTTTTGCGGGGCTCGGGTGAGCTGACCGTATTCTGCGCGGCGCTCATGGGCGCGTGCATCGGCTTCCTCTGGTACAACACCCATCCCGCCGAGGTTTTCATGGGCGACACCGGATCGCTCGCGCTCGGCGGCGCGCTCGCGGCGGTGTCGATTCTGCTCAAGTCGGAGTTCCTGCTGCTGCTCGTCGGCGCGGTGTTCGTCGCCGAGATGTGCTCCGTGATTCTCCAGCGGTTCGTGTTCAAGTATCGCAAGCGCCGGTACGGGATCGAGTACGCCCGCGAGCATCGCGTCTTCAAGCGAGCGCCACTGCATCACCATTTCGAGGTCAAGGGCTGGGATGAGGCGCAGGTGGTCGTTCGCTTCTGGATCATCGGGGTGCTTGCCGCCTTCATCGGATTGAGCACGCTCAAGCTGAGATGACCCCGCGCGAGCTCGTGCCGCGGGAGCGCGAGATTGCCGTCATCGGCCTGGCGCGTAGCGGTGGTGCCGTGGCGCTGCTGCTCGCCAAACGCGGCTACAAGGTCTACGCTTCCGATGTCGCGTCGTCGCCGGAAACCGGCCATTGCGCCG
>DASXGU010000100.1:0-2378 GCA_036488915.1 Gemmatimonadaceae bacterium
CCGATCCCGGCCTCCGTGAAGACACCGCGGCGGCGCGGAGGAACGAAACCCTCGTCGTTGAGTGTCGCAGCGATCCGCGCCAGATGAAGTCCCTCATGGTGGAGTTGCTCGATTCGTTCCGTGAGGCGTCGATAATCCCTCAGTTGCTCATACTTGCCGACAGGCCGAGCGACCTGATGCTGTGTGGCGATGCCACCGGACCAAATGATCGTCACTTCGTTGAACTCGGTCGATTTGTCGGCCACAACGACGACGCGTTCCACGATGCAGCGGATGATCTGCTTGCGGTCCAGCGCCGACGTCCCCGCTGCGCCCCAGAGTGTGGCAACGCTCTCGGAAAGCGACTGGATCCGCTGTCGGTCCGCGAGGCTCAGCGTCGCCGGCATCTTCGCCAGGAAGCGATGGTATTCCTCCTCGGCCTGACGCTGCTTCTTCAGCGCGTCCTCCCAACGCGCCTCCAGCGTCCGCGCCACGAGTCGGTTCTCGGGTTCCACGGCCTGATACTGCCGCTCGGCTCTCGCGACTTCCTGGCGCGCGCGTTCGAGAGTCTGCCGCCACTGGTCGTGCAGACGACTCCGCTCCTTCTCGACGTTTTCGATGGCTCGCAGACTGAGATCAAGCGCCGCCGGTTCCAAGGCACGGAGCACTTCACGCGCGACCAGATCGTCCAGCGTCGCCGCCGCGATGTGCCCGCAATACTCGTCCAGAGGCGAACGCGCCTTCTCGCCACAGTAATAGCTCGGCCTCTTGTCCGACGGATATCGGGTCGCCATGTGATGGTCGCATTTCCCGCATACAACCAAGCCCTGGAGGAGCGCCTCCCCGCATTTGGGCACGCCTGTCGTGTCATGGAGCGACCGATTCTGTCTGAGCCGTTCCTGGTTCGCCAGATAGCGATCCCAGGAGATGTAGGCCGGCAGCCGATCGTGCAGCAGTACGGGCAGCTCGTCCGGCGGCACGAACCATTGGCCACCTTCGATGCGCCCCGTCTCGGGATTCATCGTACCCGCGCGATGCATGCCGTAGGCGTAGGCGCCGGAGTAGAAGGGGTGCCGCAGGATCGAGAGGATCCGGTTGGGGGATGGTGGCCTCCATTCCAGTTCGCCGATACGCCCTCCGCGATGGCGGCGGAATCCCAGTTTCAAGCCGTTCAGGATCAGGTACCGAAAGACCGCATAAGCAGAACCGAGTTCGTCGAACTTCTCGAACACGAGGTGAATCATCCCACGTGCCTGCTCGTCCGGCTCCTGGAGGATTTCGCCCGAGGATGTCTTGAGGTATCCGATCGGCACCGTCAAGAACAACTCCCCGCGCTCGGCCTTATTCCGGCTGCCGCAAAGCAGGCGGTTTCGTAGCGTCACAAGCTCATATTCGCTCATGGCACCCTTCATCCCGAGGAGCAATCGATCGTTGCCGTCGGTGGAATCGTAGACGCCGTCCTGGTCGCACAGAAGTGTGTTGAAGATTCCACAGACATCGATCAGTTGATGCCAATCCCTGTTGGACCGCGACAGCCTGCTGAGTTCCAGCCCCAGCACGATGCCCACGTGGTTCAGGCTCACTTCCGTCATCAACCGCTGGAAGCCCGAGCGATTGAGGGCCGACTTGCCGCTCTGTCCCTGATCCTCGTCAATGATGACGACTCGCTCGGCTGGCCACCCGAGCCGTTGGGCGAATTGGGCCAGCGCATATTGCCGTTCCCGGGACTCGCGGTTCTCGATCACTTGCTGCGGCGAGGACTGGCGCACGTAGACCATCGCGAGCCGGTCGAGATGCTGATCCCGGATCCTCGACGTCGACCGCAGCCCGATGATGGTAGCCGACGGACTTGCTTCACTCGGCGTTCGTCCTCGTTCGGGGGCGCGACCCTCAAGGGCGTTCATCGCGCACCTCCTGATCCTTGCGAGGCGCGTCGAGTTGTCGGAGCACGATGCCGCTGAGGGTCACGAGCGTTCGTTGACGCTGTTGCTCCGTCAGTAAACTCCAGAGCTGGTTGATCGCAAGAGACCCCGGGCCGGATGAGCGCGGGGGGGCGCAAGGACTGCGGCGCCTCTCGACATGAGTCACCTCCTTGAATCACCTGGTGACGAGTCTCAGCCCATTCGGCCAGCCGCATCAGGCCAGCCAGTGAGATTATCGGTACGTCCGCCGAATTCCGTAAAGGCGTGAGGACAGAGGCAGTCTTACTCGTACTTCTTGTACCAGAGCGCCAACCCGTCGCGGTCCCAGTAGAGGACCTTGACCCGGTCGCGCCTCCGGTTGCGGAACACGAACAGGTGGCCCGAGAGCGGCTCCTCGGCGATCCGCTCGCGAACGAGCTGCGCCAACCCGTCAAATCCCTTGCGCATGTCCGCGGGTTCGACGGCGAGAAAGATCCG
>DASXGU010000146.1:0-2784 GCA_036488915.1 Gemmatimonadaceae bacterium
CGCGGCTCGACGATTTCCTGGCGCCCAGTGGAATCGTTAGTGAGCGCTATTTTTCGATCCACCGTATCGCCGTTCACACCGGCCGCTGGGATTTTGCGGGGAGCGAGAGCTACCTGTATTCTGGCGTGGGACGGGGCTTGGAGCCGACCCTGGCCAATCCGTTCAACATCTACGCGCTGTCGTGGCGGAATGAAAACAAGGAAGGCAACCTCGGGCTCGGCGCCGACATCGGATATCGGAGCGGCACCGCCGGCAGCTACGCCGCGCAGTTCTTCCTGGACGACTACCAGCTTGATCGCGGCTGCAATCCCACATGCAAGCAGCCGGCGTCATACGCATTGACGCTGGCGGCCGAGGGCCTGCCTTTGCGCGGTGACCAGCGCTGGTTCGCTTCTTACACCCGCGTTTCGAACCTCGCGTACAACAACAAAGTCGAGAGCGACCACTACGAAGTCTTCGGGGTGGGTCTTGGGCAGGGGTTTAATGACTACGACGAAATGAAGGCGGGACTCGACCTGGCGCTGGTTCCGAGAACCCCGCTCCGCCTCTACGCCGCGCATCGGCGCCAGGGCGAGGGCAGCTACAACACGCCATTTCCGCCACCAGCCGACTGGGCGACGACGCCCGGAATTTTTGTCGGGGTCGTGATGGGCGTTACCCGTGTGGGGCTTTCCGGTGCATCACGTTGGCGCGACTTCGAGCTGAGCGGAGATGTCGGCGTCGATCACTCCACCAACTTCCTGCACGTGGCGGGAGCTACCGATACTTCGTTGCAAGGAAGAGTGAAGCTGGCTATCGAGCCGCGCTGGAGCGTCAACTTCTGACCGCCGCGCCGGTCACCGCGACGATGGACCGGTCTGCCGCCGAGGTCGATCGGTCGGTGGACAGAGATCACATCCTCGCGCTGGACGGGCTTCGGGGAGTGGCAATTCTGATGGTGCTGGTTTGTCACTTCCAGTCGAATCTGAAGATCAGCGGCGGGGGATGGAGCAGCATTCCAGTGCAGATCGCGCACGCCGGCTGGGCGGGCGTCGATCTCTTTTTCGTGCTGTCGGGTTTTCTGATCACCGGCATCCTTGTCGATGCTCGCGGGAGCAACAGCTACTTCAAGGCGTTCTACGTCAGGCGTGCTCTGCGCATCCTGCCGGCGTATTACGGATTTCTTTTCGCCATCTTCGTCCTCCTGCCGCTGCTGAATCTGGGAGCGGGTGACAACTACATGCTGGCGCGCCAGCACCAGGCCTGGTACTGGCTGCATCTCACCAATGTGATGATGGCCATCGGAGAAATTCCCGGACGGGGTCCGTACCCGAATACCTTGTTCTGGTCGCTGGCCGTTGAAGAGCAGTTCTATTTCCTCTGGCCGGCGATAGTCGCGCTTTGCTCGGTCGGAACGCTGAGAAAGGTTTGCATCGGCGGAATGATTCTTTGCGCGATGCTGCGAATTGCCGGTGCCCTGACCGGCGTGTCTGGTCTTACTCTTTCGGTTCTTCCGACTACCCGCGGCGACACCCTGTTCGTCGGTGGATTGCTCGCCATCGAATACCGGCGCGGTGGCCTGGAGCGGTTTGGGCGCATCGCGGGAATGGCTGCTGGCGTCGCCGCTTTGGCGCTCGTCATCCTGCTGGCGTACTATGGGCAGCTCGACTATCACGACGCCGGCATGGCCATGTTCGGCAGCATTGCCATCATGATTCTGGGCGCCGCGGCGCTGGTGGCTGCGACAACTCCTGGACGGTCGCGAGTTGCAGGCTGGCTACGTTCGGGAGCCCTGAGATTCTTCGGTCGCTATAGTTACGCGCTTTACATCGTGCATACCGCGGTGCTGGCAGGTCTCAATCATTACCGGCCATTCGCGTCACTGTCGCCCATCGTTGGTTCGGTGCTCGCGACGCGGGTGATGTGGGTGATTGCCTACGTTGGGATTTCCACCGGCATCGCCGTAGCCAGCTGGCACCTGGTGGAGAAACACTTCCTGCGGCTGAAAAGATATTTTCCGTACAGGCCGGATCGCACCGTTGCCGCGCTCGCCCGCTGAGACCCGCAAATACTTCGGGCACCTTGGTGAACGACAACTCGGCGCATTAACTTTGCTCAGGTTCGGGCCCTTAGCTCAGTCGGTTAGAGCAGCGGACTCATAATCCGACGGTCGCAGGTTCGAGCCCTGCAGGGCCCATTGCAACACAACGACTTTGTACCTCGCGAAGCGGGCACGCTGGGCGTTATGACAGGATCTATGACACACCTGTCGGCTCAAGCGACCGAGCAACGCCGCACGCGACCCAAAATGGCGCGTGGTCTGAAAACCGAATGTCGACCAGACCGGCGCGTTGCATCATTGACTCGATCTCTTCCTTCGTGAAGCGGCGCTCTAGCGGGGTTCCGAGCCGATCAAGCGCGTCCGTCCGCATCGTGTAAAAGCTGAGATCGCGGTAGGCCGACAGCGGTATGTTGCTGACCGCGTGCCCTTGCCCCTCCCACCACCGGGAGAAACGCGCAAGCGGCCAGTAGATCACTCCGGCGAAGACATCGGCGGCTATGTCGCGCGGTCTTGCTGGCATCGCGGATATGAATCGCCGGCACAGATCCGATAGCTGCCACACGCGCTGGAACCAGGTGGGCCGATTGTCGAAGGCATAATACAGATACAGCAGAAACGGTGCGCCCGGCTTCAGGAGCCGCACCGCGTCCTCGAGCCCGGCATAGGTGTCGGGGACGTGATGCAATACGCCGAGCGAAAATCCAAAATCTTGCGTACCCAGCGGTAGGTTCAGCGCGCCAATA
>DASXGU010000160.1:0-8117 GCA_036488915.1 Gemmatimonadaceae bacterium
AGAGCGGGCGAACGGAATCGAGGACACGATCAGATCCTCACTTGCCCCCAATCCTGTCTGTACGCCTTTGGGTCCTCGATTCTCAACCACTCAGCAATCAGCAACGCACTTGGTCCTCAATCCTCAATTAATCAGCAATCAGCAACGCCCTTGGTCCTCCTCCCTCAATCCAGAAAGTCCTCAGTCACGAGTCCTCAGCTCCCGAGTGGATGTATTAGATTGAGGTAGCCTGCCGCCCGCGATGTGGACGGCAGTGGCTCCGCGCAAAACTGGCCAGCGCCTGCCGCGGCCAAGTTCGGAAAAAACAAAAATGACACACCCGAATTCCTTCGGTAGCCGATCAACGCTTGACGTCGCTGGTCGGCAGTACACGATCTTTCGGCTCGATTCCCTCGCTCAGCTCGCCGGCGGGAACGCGAATCGACTCCCCTTCAGCCTCAAGATCCTTCTCGAAAACCTGCTCAGAAACGAAGACGGCAAGTTCGTCAAGGCGGACGACATCCGCGCTCTTGCCGGCTGGGATGTAAAAGGGAAAGTCGAAAAAGAAATCGCCTTCCGTACCGCCAGAGTTCTGCTCCAGGATTTCACCGGTGTACCCGCGGTCGTCGATCTGGCTGCCATGCGCGACGCGCTGGCCCGACTCGGCGGCGACGCGCGACTCATCAACCCGCTGCAGCCCGTCGATCTCGTCATAGACCACTCGGTACAGGTCGATGAGTACGGATCCGAAGCCGCGCTCCTCATCAATGCCGACTTCGAGTTCAAGCGCAATCAGGAGCGCTACGCGTTCCTGCGCTGGGGACAGAAGGCGCTTCACAATTTCCGCGTCGTCCCGCCCGACACCGGGATCGTCCACCAGATCAACCTCGAGTACCTGGCGCAGGGCGTGTTTACGGAAGTCGCCGGCAAGCAGACGATTGCCTACCCCGACTCGCTGGTCGGCACCGACTCGCACACCACCATGATCAACGGACTCGGCGTGCTCGGCTGGGGAGTTGGTGGAATCGAAGCCGAAGCCGCGATGCTTGGACAACCGGTGTCCATGCTCATTCCTGAAGTGGTCGGCTTCAAGATGCACGGCAAGCTGCAGCCCGGCGCGACGGCGACCGATCTCGTGCTCACCGTCACCGAGATGCTGCGCAAGAAGAAAGTCGTCGGGAAATTCGTCGAGTTTTACGGGGTTGGGCTCTCGAGCCTTTCGCTCGCCGATCGCGCCACCATCGGCAATATGGCTCCCGAGTACGGTGCGACGATGGGATTCTTCCCTATCGACGCCGAGACGATCAACTACCTGAGATTCACGGGTCGCGACGAGGCGCAGGTGCAGCTCGTCGAGGCGTACACCAGCACACAGGGGCTTTTCCGCACCGACGACACACCCGATCCGATCTTCAGCGACACGCTCGAGCTCGATCTCAGAACCGTCGAGCCGAGCCTGGCCGGGCCCAAGCGTCCCCAGGACCGCGTGCCCCTCAAGCTGTCGAAGAAGATGTTCAAGGAGGCCCTCGCTGCCGATCTCGAGCGCACCGGAACGGTCGCGGCGATCGCCGCCGCGAAGCAGGCCATGCAGGTTGCGGCCTCGCCCCAACTTTCTCCTTCGGTCGTGGCAACCGATCCCGACGACCAGGCCGGCCAGCATTCCAGCGTACCCGTCGAGATGAATGGCGAGAAGTTCTCGATTCGCCACGGGTCGGTGGTGATCGCGGCGATCACGAGCTGCACCAACACGTCGAACCCGAGCGTGATGCTCGCGGCAGGCCTTCTGGCCCGCAACGCCGTCGCGAAGGGCCTCTCGTCGAAGCCGTGGGTGAAGACGAGCCTCGCCCCCGGCTCGAAGGTCGTCACCGACTACTTCAGGAAGGCAAACGTGATGGGCGCGCTGGAGAAGCTGCGCTTCAACGTCGTCGGATTCGGCTGCACTACCTGCATCGGGAATTCGGGTCCGCTGCCGCAGCCGATCGCCGAAGCCATCGAATCGAACAAGCTGGTGGTGGCGGCGGTACTCTCGGGCAATCGCAACTTCGAGGGACGCATCAACCCTCTGACGCGGTTCAACTATCTGGCGTCGCCGCCGCTCGTCGTCGCCTACGCGCTCGCCGGCAGAATGGACATCGACTTCAACACCGAGCCGGTTGGCGTCGGCAAGGACGGGCCGGTGTTCCTGCGTGACATCTGGCCCGCGCCGAAGGAGGTCGAGGAAGAGATTCTGCGCTCGGTGAAGGCGGAGATGTTCAAGACCCAGTACTCGAACGTCTTCCACGGCGACGACAACTGGCGCAGCCTGCCGGTGCCCGAAGGCGATCTCTACTCGTGGGACATCGATTCGACCTACGTCAAGAATCCCCCGTTCTTCGAGGGCATGACGCTGACCCCGCCGGGGATCCGCCCGATCAAAGGCGCTCGCGCTCTCGGGATGTTCGCCGACTCGATCACTACCGACCACATCTCACCCGCTGGGTCGATACCAGCGTCGAGCCCGGCCGGCAAATGGCTGATCGAGCACGGAGTCGGCACCGCCGACTTCAACTCCTACGGCGCGCGCCGCGGCAATCACGAGGTGATGATGCGGGGAACCTTTGCCAACATCCGCCTTCGCAACGAGCTCGCGCCCGGCACCGAAGGCGGCTGGACCCAGCGCAAGCCCGACGAGAAGCCGGTCACCATCTACGACGCGGCGATGGAGTACCAGAAGGCGGGCACTCCGCTCGTCATCGTCGCCGGCAAGGAATACGGTACCGGCTCGTCGCGCGACTGGGCCGCAAAGGGTACACTGCTACTCGGCGTCCGCGCCGTGATCGCCGAATCGTTCGAGCGGATCCATCGCTCGAACCTTGTCGGCATGGGCGTGCTGCCGCTGGAATTCGTCGCCGGCGAAACGCGCACCACCGTCGGACTCACCGGGTTCGAGACGTTCGAGATCGAGGGGATGTCCGACGATCTGAAGCCGCGCGCAACTCTGACCGTCCGCGCCCGCGGCGCCGATGGCAGTGAGAAGGTGTTCAAAGCGGTGTCGCGGATCGATACGCCGGAGGAGCTCAGTTACTACCGGCACGGCGGGATTCTGCCGTACGTGCTGAGGCAGCTGGTCGGCAAACAATCCGGCGCCTGATCCACTACTGGACTTTCCGCTTCCGCAGATGAAAATGGGGCGCCGAAGAATTGATCTGCTCGGTGAGATCGTTCTCGATCTTCTTCGGGTCCAGCGGCTCGAGCATCGCGCGTAGCTCGGGATCGTCGGCGAGCTGAAGGTTGAGGCGAGCGTAGAGGCCGGCGACGAGGTGGAGAGTCTTGGTGATCTCCTCCTCCATTCGGAGATTCACCTGCAGCGTCAGCTCCTCGCGCAGCTCGCCGATGCGCGATTCCCTGCTCTGGGTCATCAGCACGAAGATCGACAGGAAAATCGCCTCCAGAGAGACGATGGTCGTCAGCATGCCGTACGGGTACGGATCGAACGGCGGCAGACCTGTCCCCGGAATGTTCCAGGCGATCCAGGCGATGAAGATCAGCAGATGGACAAAGAGAAACGGAGACGAGCTGGCGACGCCGATCATGCGGTCGGCCCAGATCTCCGTCTGCGTCCGGTTGGACGCGTGCTGCGCCTTGATGGCGCGGAACGCAGTGTTGATTCCAGCCGCGCGACGCAGTCGACGCTCGGCTGACACCGCCTGGCGCGATGGGTCCTTCTGCGGGTCGCTCGGAGGTGTGGTCTCTTCTGACTCCATAATCTCGACTGGGGGGAGCAGATTGACGGGATAACATAACGCAATCGACCGGCCACTTCCTGTGAACGCTCAAAGCGTTAACGTTCCACTCATGGTCCCATCGCCCACGTTCACAGTCGGAATCATCCAGGAAGCGGTCTCGAGCGACGTCGGGAACAACGTGGCGTTGGCGGAGACGCGCATCCGCGAAGCGGCGGAGAAGGGCGCGCAGATCGTCTGCCTGCAGGAGCTGTTCAACGCTCCGTACTTCTGCAAATCGCAGAAGCACGAGCGCTTCGATCTGGCCGAGCCGATCAGCGGCCCGACAATCGAGCGGATGCGGAAGCTGGCGCGCGAGCTCGAGCTGGTGATCATCGTGCCCATCTTCGAGCGCCAGGCAGCCGGCGTCTATCGCAACTCGGCGGCGGTCATTGACGCCGACGGAACTCTGCTCGGGGCTTATCGCAAGATGCACATCCCCGACGATCCGCTCTTCAACGAGAAGTTTTACTTCACTCCGGGCGACACCCATGTTGCCGACGACGGAGATCACAAGGGGGCCAGCGGATTCCGCGTCTGGAAAACGCGGTACGCCGACATCGGCGTTCTCATCTGCTGGGATCAGTGGTACCCGGAGGCGGCTCGCATCACCAGCCTGCTCGGCGCCGAGATCCTTTTTTATCCCACGGCGATCGGCTGGCATCCGTCCGAAAAGGCCGAATACGGCGAGGCCCAGGTCGAAGCGTGGCGCACCGCTCAGCGTGCACACGCCATCGCCAATGGAGTGTACGTCGCGTCGCCCAACCGCGTTGGACACGAGGACGAGCCCGGCACCGACGGCATCGAGTTCTTCGGCCACTCGTTCGTCGCCGACCCATTCGGCAGAATACTCGCGGAAGCGGGCACCGAGCCTGCGGTTCTCGTCTCCAGGTGCGACCGCGCGCTGATCGAGAGCACTCGCCGCAACTGGCCTTTCCTGCGCGATCGGCGCATTGACGCCTACGCGCCGATTCTCAATCGCTACATCGGATGACGAAGCGAAATTGAGCGCCGCACCTTCGCTCGGCCGTCGGATGCCGGCGGAGTGGGAGAAGCACGATGCGACATGGATTGCGTGGCCGCATCACGAGCCCGACTGGCCCGGCAAGCTGGCGCCGATTCCGTGGGTCTACGCCGAGATAGTGCGCGCGCTGAGCCCGCACGAGCGCGTGGAGATCCTTTGCCACGACCATGGTGTGGCCGAGAACGCGCGCCTGCTCCTCCGCGCCCACGCGGTGAGCGACAAGGGCTATCGCCTGCACATCGTCGCCAACGACAGGGTCTGGCTCAGAGACTCGGCGCCCACCGGCGTCATTCGAAGCGATGGTGAGGTCGAGCTCGTCAACTGGGGATTCAACGGCTGGGCCAAGTATCCCAACTACCAAAGCGACGCGGAAATCGGCACTGAGATCGAGCGCATCACCAAATTGCGCCGGATCGTGCCACGCCGCCCCGACAACGGAGAGCGACTCGTGCTCGAGGGCGGAGGAATCGAAGTCAACGGCAGTGGAAGGATCATGGTCACCGAAGAGTGGCTTCTCACCGACGTTCAGGTGCGAAACCTCGGCATGACCGCCGCCGACTACGAGGCCGCCTTCGATGAGTATCTCGGCGCCACCGATACCATATGGCTGGGCGAGGGCGCCGTCGGCGACGACACGCACGGGCACATCGACGATGTCGCCCGCTTCAGCTCAGCGGACACAGTTATACTGGCGTACGAGCAGGACCCGGCCGACGAGAACCACGCCAGATCGGCCGACAACATGCGCCGGCTGGAAGCGGCGGCGAAGAAAAAAGCCCTCCGAATCATCGCTATCCCCTTCCCCAGGCCCGTAACGATGAATGGGGAGCGGCTGCCCGCCAGCTACGCAAATTTCTACGTCGCCAATGGCGTCGTTCTTGTACCTACTTTCAACGACCCCAACGATCGTGTCGCGCTCAACGGAATTGCCGAGGCCTTTCCGGGCAGGACGGTCATCGGGATCCACTCAGTGGATCTGGTGTGGGGTCTTGGCACGCTGCACTGTCTGACTCAGCAGCAGCCGACAAGCCAAAAGGGAGGTCGTTCCGCATGAAGATCGTACTTACTGGCGATGAATCGCTGCGACTCGAGCCGACGGCGGGTCCATTGACGATCGAGTCCCCGTCCAAGGACCGCGGATATTCGCCGTTTCACATGCTGGGCAGCGCGCTCGGCTCCTGCACGTTCTCGGTCCTGCAAAGCTGGGCGTCGAACAAGAACATCGGCGTCGGCGATCTGCACATCGATGTCGATTGGAAATTCCTCGAGGGCCAGCATCGTGTGGAGTCGATGCGCGTGAAGCTCGATTGGCCGTCGCTATCACCCGAGCTGTGGCCGCGCGCAATACGGGCGGCCCATCTCTGCGGGATTCACCAAACGCTGACGCGTCAGATCAACATCACCGTCGATGCCGCGCAGGGCGAGGCGCCGGCGATCGAAAAGGTGGCGGATCTTGCCCAGCGCGGATCCGCGAAAGCGCCGGCGGCGATGGCGCAGGCCGACGGTCAGCCGCGGAGCAACAGCCCGTGACTGTCCCTGTAGTGCGCTTCACTTACGCCGGAGAAGAGGACGCCGAGCCGCTGGCGCCGACGATCGGCGAGCCCGGTCGCCCGTACACGGTGATCTACGACGGGCACTGCAAGGTCTGCGGCAAGATGGTGAAGCTCCTCAGGAAGTGGGACCGGAATCACATCCTCGAGATCATACCGTCCCAGGCACCTGGTATTCGCGCGCGATTCCCCTGGATTCCACCGCGCGCATACATCGAGTCGGTGCAGGTGATTCGCACGCGCGACGGCAGGACGTGGCAAGCCGCGGCGGCGCTGGAGCAGCTGCTGAAGGTCCTGCCCAGGGGTCGGCTCATATCGTGGCTGTTCAAGATTCCGTTCGTGCGACCGCTCGCCGACAGGTTCTACAAGTGGTTCGCGCGCAATCGGTATCGGATGGGTTGTGGCGAGCATTGCGCGGTACGGCCGCAGGATCTGGATTACCAGGACGGCGAAAGCGGGAGAAAGTAAGTCGCGCTATTTCCGCTTCGCGGGGCGCTTCAGCAGCTGACGCATTCGCGCGAGCTCCTTTTCCGATGGCCGATTCTGCTCGACGAGGTGCGCGAGCAGCCTGATCGGCGAGCCGCCGTAGATCTTGTCGAGCACGCGTCCCAGCGCCGACTCGCCCGCCTTCTCTGCCTTTATCGTCGGGAAGTAGACGTGAGTCTTTCCTTCTCCGCGCCGGTGCGAAACGTAGCCTTTGAGCTCGAGCATCCGAACCATGGTGGAGACGCTCGTATATGCGAGATCGGGATCGACCCTGTCGCGCACTTCGTTGACGGTTGCCTCGCCGAGCTCCCAGAGAACACTCATGATGTCCAGCTCGCGCTGAGTTAAACGCAAATTGCTCAATGATGGTCCGGATGTGGCGTGATGCCGCGCGCAATCGGCGCGGCTGGCTGTGATCCGTGTCCGGCGATTGGATGGGGCATCCAGACTACGAGAGCAAGGAGTGCCACTATCAGCGAAGGCACCAGCACTCTCTGAAGCTTGCGCAGCCGGCGCGGCGCCACAAGCTGGATCAATCGCTTTTCCAGCATACCGGCGCCGAGGAAGGCCGGCTGGAGGCGCGGACCGCGATTGCCGGCCTCGGCAACTCTGAGCAGCAGGTCGCCGTATGCGTGGGGATCGCCCAGCGCTGCAACCACCCGCTTGTCGCAATCCATCTCCACGGCGAGACAGAGCCGGCGGAGGATCCACCACAGCGCCGCGTTCCAGGGCAGAAGGATCAGTGGCAGCGAGGCCACAAAAAGCAACAGACCGTCGTGAGCGGTCCGATGCTCGGCCTCGTGTCGCAGCACGTATTGGCGTTGGGCGTGGGGCAGATCCAGCACCCAGCGCGGGACGAGCACCCGGGACCATAGTACGCCAACAGTCGCTGGTCCGGTGGCCTCGGTGATGATCACTGAGACACCATCAACGATCCCGGTCCGGCTCGGATCCTCTTGCCGGCGAGAGAGACGAACTATCCGCCAGACGCGCCACGCATTGGCGAGAGCCCAGGCGACGAGCAGATACGACGCGATTACCCACACCCGGTTGATGGCTGAATCCCAGGCAACCGTGTGCGCCCACCAGCCGGGATCGAACAGCGAAACCTGAGCCGGCATTGAACGGGTGTGGCTCTCGAGAGCGGGAATCAACGACCAGTTGTGGTGGTTCCGATAGTATCCCGGAATGAACATGGAGAGCGGGATCACGGCAGCCCAGATCCATCGGCGCGCCGCTCCGAGGGGTAGCGCGCGCTCGACGAGAATCGCGGCGAGGCCGAGACATGCGGTGACGAGATTGACGTAGAGGATGCAG
>DASXGU010000209.1:0-14249 GCA_036488915.1 Gemmatimonadaceae bacterium
AGTCCCCGCGACATCCGCGTCCGGGTGTTCAAGGCCAATCCGGATTCGGGCTTGGGTTTGCAAGCATTGTGAAGAGAGGGGCCGAGCTACAACAGCGAAAGGATCAGGCGGGAGACGCCTCCCGCCTGATCTTTTCTTCAGTTTTGTTTTTCTTTTATTGCATCTCCGCCAGAACTCGATCGAGCGCCCGGTAGCTCTGGTTCAACCCGGCTTCCATGCCGGACTGGAACATTCCGTCCCGATCCTCAGCGGTCATGAACAACGACGTCGCGATGAGGCGGGTGCGGCCGTCGCCGAGGTCTTCCAGGGTCATCGTTTCGAGGGCCACGTGGCCCGGCATGCCGTCCCACTCGAACGTCTGTACCACTCGCTCCGGCGGAGTCACCTCGGCGTAGCGACCCTCGAATCCATGGACGCCGTGATCGCTGTGCTCGACGAAGCGCCAGTGGCCGCCCGCTTTCACCTCGAGCTTCTCGATCACCAGCTTGTTGCCGCGACCCCACCACTGGGCGACGAGTGCGGGATCCGTCATCGCGCGCCACACTTTGTCGCGTGGGGCGTTGAAGATTCGCTCGATGCGAACGCCGCGGTCGCCTGATGCGGCGACCTTTGCCGACGTGGTAGGTTGGTGCTGTGTCATGGTGGTCATCTCCCCTCCCTGTTGCGCTCGAGGAATTCCCCGAGCCTGTTGAGGCGGCCGTCGAGCATCCGCCGATATTCCGCGATCCACGCGGTCTCTTCATCCAGCCGCCGCGGCCCCAGCCGGCAGTGGCGGACTCGTCCAATTTTTTCAGTGGTGACCAGTCCAGCTTCCTCGAGGACGCCGACGTGCTTCTTCATGCCGGTGAGGGTTATGTCGAAAGCCTCGGCCAGCTCGGTGATCCCCGAATCGGACTTGCCGAGCCGCTCGAGGATCCCGCGTCGGGTCGGATCCGACAACGCTCCAAACGCAGAGTCGAGCTTTCGGCTATACTGAACCATATGGTTCAGTATAGGCGGGCCTTGTGGAGATGTCAAGCTGTTTGACTGCGAGGCGAAAGGATTAACGCAGTCTATCTTCTAATGAACACCCGCCGCTCTCTGACCAGCAGCCAAATCGTGACGGCCGCGAAGACCGCGGAGAAGCCGAAGGCGACGTTCATGATCATGCCGGGATCGAACGGCGTGGCCGCCGGGTTGGTCTGGCGGAGCAACGCCTGCGCTGCGAATATGCGATCCCGCGCTGAGGGGACGAACGTCGCCGCGCCGACATTGATGAGGCTGAGAGCGTACCAGCCGATGGCCAGCAGCCGCTCGCGGTCACGCAGCTCCAGCAATCCCCTTCCGATGTAAACCCCGAACGCCGCGTACATAGCGTAGATGATGCCGGCGATCCAGCCGGTGAAGGCGGCGCCGAGGAGAAGCGCGGGGGCGCGCGTGAAAAGACCCATGAGGCAGGTGAGGCCGCCAATGATCGTGAGCCACGCGATGATGGTGACGCTCATTGGCCGTACTGACCTTGCCAACGTCGCTGACGCAAAAGCGGCCTTGGTCGACGGTACGTTGAACTGAACGAGCCACCAGACGCCGATGGCCAGTGGAATGCCGCACATGATCGCGACGAACCGGTGGAAAGCCTCCTGAGTGGCGGGACTGGTGTCTGGCGGCGCGGGGACCGCCGACGTGACGATCAGCCCGAAGAGGGCGCCGCCCGCGAGGAACCCGGCGAACACGAGCATCGATACACGCGCCCATGGTCGCAACCTGAACACTCCGATGGACGTCCAGATGCCGACCACGGCAAACGCGACCAGCATCGCGGCACCGGCCATCACCGATGTCGTCGAGTTGGCCGGCCTCGGCTGCGTGGTCTGGATGAATAGCGACGCGACCGCGCTCGCGGCGAGCAGCACGACAAAGATGCTTCCGAGTATCGCCGTCACCGCGCTGACGGTCACCGCTACGGGCCTGGTCACGCGGATAATGTATTCTTTTCTTGACGCAGTGCAGCAGCGGATGTCTCTTCTTCGAATCCTTCCGTCTCCTTCGAAACGATGCGCCGATTTCTTCTCAATGCTCTCCTTATTTCAGCCGCGTCCGCGTCCCTCGCGCCGGCGGTGGTCGGCCAGGCCGTGAAAGGCCAGACCGCAAAAGGCTTCGGAACCTGTGTGCCGCGTAGTCAGAGGGCCGGCAAAGCGCTCGGCTGCTACATAGTGATCGATCAACCGGTCGGGGTGCTCGGTGGCAAACCGGTCTTCTGGCACATCACGCGGTTTCGCACCCGGCAAGCGGCGGTGAAAGCGAAGCCGGCGAGCGGCACGGTCATCGAGGCGTACAGTCGCGCCTGGCTGATGGAGATCGCGCCCGAGCGCTGGCGGGCGAAAGGCGGAGCGCAGGTAGCGGTCATCGGCCCGCTGCCAATAACTCCGACCTTGAGCTACTCCGCGCTTTACATGGAAGCGTCGATGCGCCCCGGCATGAAGTCGGCGATTCACCGGCATTCGGGCCCGGAAATCTGGTACACGATGAGCGGGGAGACCTGTCTGGAGACGCCGAATGGAACATCGACCGGTAAAGCCGGTGGAACTCCGGTGATCGTT
This sequence comes from Gemmatimonadaceae bacterium, assembly GCA_036488915.1. Classification (GTDB taxonomy): domain Bacteria; phylum Gemmatimonadota; class Gemmatimonadetes; order Gemmatimonadales; family Gemmatimonadaceae; genus UBA4720. The sequence goes on from DASXGU010000209.1 coordinate 2,580, forward strand.
CCGGGAGATCAGCCGATGGAGCTGACCGCGACGGGAAAGGAGATCCGCCGCTCGCTGGTTCTCGTGCTCCACGATTCACGCAAGCCGGCGACTACCATGGAAAAGGATTGGAAGCCGCGCGGCACCTGCAAATAAAACGCTAACGCGTGCGACGCGCGTTCTCGACCATCAGGTCGACCACCTGCACGAGGTGCTCGCCGATCTGCCTCATTCCGATGCACTGTACGCAGGAATGCGCGCCCTCGAGCAGCATGTAGAAGAGATTCGCCGAGAGCGCGGGGTCGGGGAATCCGGCTTCCTTGCATAATTTGAGAACGCGCTTGTGCTCCCGCTGCTTGTGCTCATGAATCACGCGGCGCGCCGGATGATTCGGATCGGGAAGCTCGGCCAGGGCATTGCCGAGCGCGGAACCCCGATTTTCCATCGAAGCCAGCCTCGATGACACCCGGCGGCTCCAGTCCTGGAGCTGCCCGTGCGGATCTCCGCGATGTTTGGCTGCCAGATCCTTCCAGTCCTCCTCCTTGTGGGTGACCATGCCCCGCACCCACTCCTCGATGAGCTCATCCTTGGAGTCGAAGTACCTATAGAGGGTCATCTTGTTGGTGCCCGCCGCTTCGGCGATCGCATCGACGCCGACGCCCCGAATACCCTGGCGATGGAAGAGATCGCCGGCCGCGACAAGGATGCGCTCCCTCACGGGAATCGCTGATCGTTTGTTTGTCGCCGACTTCTTTCGCTGCCGCGAAATATCTGTTTGCATGGAAGTCATGATCCCCTCCTTGACTATAATGTTACCGATCGGTAACATTGCGCGCAATGGCGGTGTTACCGATTGGTAACATATTGCCGCTGACACACGTAGTTCCGAAATGTCGTCATCGCTGTCCCACGTCACGGAGAAGTGCAACATGAGTTCCAAAGTTCTGAGTTCCGGGTCGGCCACCTTCAGAAGCAGCGCCGGCAGCTTCGCGGCGGCGGCCGTCTTTACCCTTTGCGCCTCGGCCTGCTCCAAGGCGCCTCCCCCGATGCAAGCTCCGGAAGTCACCGTCGCGCCGGCGGTCCAGCGGGTCGTTGCCGACTGGGACGATTTCAGCGGCCATTTCGAGGCCGTCAACTCGGTCGAGGTGCGCCCCCGCGTCGGCGGATTCGTCCAGCGCGTCGCGTTCACCGAAGGAGCGACGGTCCACGAGGGCGACGTGCTCTTCGTGATCGATCAGCGACCGTACGAAGCCGAGGTCGCGCGCGCTGAGGCGGCGCTCGCCCAGGCACAGACGCGCAATCAGCTGGCGGGCGTCGAGGTCGAGCGCGCGCAGAAGCTGGTGAGCTCCCAGGCGATCTCCCGCGAAGAGCTGGAATCCCGCACCAGCGGACGCGCCGAAGGCGACGCCGCCGTGCGCTCCGCCGAGGCGGCGCTGCGCCTGGCGAAGCTGAATCTGGATTGGACGGTGGTGCGCGCCCCGATCACCGGCCGCGTTGGTCGCGCCGAGATCACCCAGGGCAACCTCGTGCAATCCGGGCCCCCGTCGCCGTCGCTCCTGACCACGATCGTGTCGCTCGACCCGATCTACGTCTACTTCGACACCGACGAGCAGGCGTACCTCAAGTACATGAGTGGAACTTCGGCCCGGAGCGGACGGCCGGTAATGATCGGCCTCACCAACGAGTCGGGCTTCACCCACCAGGGAACCCTCAACTTCGTCGACAACCGCATCGACGGGTCCTCGGGAACTATTCGCGCCCGCGCGCTGCTCGCCAATCCCAACCACGAGTTCACTCCGGGATTGTTCGCGCGCGTTCGCCTGCTCGGCAGCGATCGACATCTCGCGACGATGGTGCAGGACCAGGCGATCGGAACCGATCAGGACCGCAAGTTCGTGCTCGTTCTCAAGTCGGACAACACTGTCGAGTACCGCCCGGTGGTAACGGGTCGCGTCGTCGATGGGCTTCGCGTCGTCGAGTCGGGGCTCGCGCCCAACGAGCGGGTGGTCATCAACGGGTTGATGCGCGTGCGTCCGGGAATGAAGGTCGCCGCCACCAATGCCGCAATGGTAGCACAAACCGCTGCGCCCGCCGCAGGGGATCGCTAGTCAAACTCTTTCCGGACCGCTCCAGTGCGCTTCTCACGTTTTTTCATCGACCGTCCGATTTTCGCGGTCGTAATATCGCTGGTGATTCTCGCCGGCGGCCTGATCGCCGTCACCCGACTGCCGATCAGTGAATATCCCGAAGTAACTCCGCCGACCATCACCGTCACCGCCATTTATCCGGGCGCGAATCCGACGGTGCTGGCGCAGACGGTCGCCACGCCCCTCGAGGATGCGATCAACGGCGTCGAGCACATGCTCTACATGTCGTCCTCCTCGACGGCCGACGGCACGGTCAATCTCACCGTCACGTTCGAGATCGGCACCAACGCCGATCTGGCACAGGTGCAGGTGCAGAACCGTGTCTCGCAGGCCCTGGCGCGCCTGCCGGAGGAAGTGCGCGCGCTGGGGGTGATAACCCAGAAGCGCTCGCCAGACATCACGATGGTCGTGCACCTGTTCTCGCCCGACAAGAGGTACGATCCGGTTTACCTACGCAATTACGCGGTGCTGAACGTGCGCAATGAGCTGTCGCGCATCCCCGGCGCCGGTCAGGTGATCGTGTTTGGCGCCGGCGACTATGCGATGAGGGTGTGGCTCGATCCGGAGCGCGTCGCGTCACACGGGCTTTCCGCGGGTGACGTAGTCAACTCGATCCGTGAGCAGAACCTTCAGGTGGCTGCCGGCACCGTCGGCGCTCCGCCGATGAACGATCCGGTGGCGTACCAGCTGACGGTCAACGCCCACGGCCGGCTCGCCGACGAGAAGGAGTTCGGTAACATCATCGTCAAGACCGGCGCCGATGGCCAGATCACGCGTCTTCGTGACGTCGCGAGGATAGAGCTGGGCGCGGGGACCTTCGGCCTGCGCTCGCTGCTGGACAACGACCCGGCCGTTGCCATAGTCGTGTTCCAGGCACCGGGCTCCAACGCCCTCGCGCTCTCGAGCGGAGTCCGAGCCAGGATGGCCGAGCTCAAGACGCGGTTCCCGCAGGGAATCGACTGGTCGTCGGTCTATGATCCGACGCTTTTCGTGCGCGATTCCATCCGCGAGGTGATCATCACGCTGCTCCTCGCGACGATGATGGTCGTCATCGTCGTGGTGCTGTTCCTCCAGACCTGGCGCGCGTCGATCATTCCGCTGGTCGCGGTGCCGATCTCGATCGTGGGCACCTTTGCGGTGATGCTGTCGACCGGCTTCTCGATCAACACCCTCTCCCTGTTTGGGCTGGTGCTGGCGATCGGCATTGTCGTCGACGACGCGATCGTGGTGGTTGAAAACGTGGAGCGACACATCGAGGAAGGGCTCTCACCGCTCGACGCCAGCCACAAAGCGATGGAGGAAGTGAGCGGACCGATCATCGCCATCGCGCTGGTGCTGTGCGCGGTGTTCGTGCCGGTCGCGTTCATCAGCGGTCTCACCGGACAGTTCTACCGGCAGTTCGCGCTCACGATCGCGTTCTCCACGCTGATCTCGGCGTTCAACTCGCTCACGCTTTCACCGGCACTGGCGGCGGTTCTGCTCAAGCCGCGCGGCGCGCCCGACGATGCCCTCACCCGCGGCATCAATCGCTGGCTGGGCTGGTTGTTCGGGCCATTCAATCGCACGTTCAAGCGCGGGTCCACCGGTTACGGGCGGGTCGTGCAGCGCGTAACCCATCGGGCGCCCTTTGCTTTGGCGCTGTACGGCGGGCTGGTGCTCGTCGGCATTCTCGGATTTAGTCGCGTCCCCAAGGGATTCGTGCCGAGCCAGGACAAGCGCTACCTGGTGGCAATCGCACAGCTGCCCGACGCGGCGTCTCTCGACAGGACCGAGGCCGTCGTGCGGCGGATGACGGACATTGCCCTGAAGCAGCCGGGAGTCGAGCACGCCGTCGAGTTCCCGGGCCTCTCCATCAATGGATTCGCCAACAAACCCAACGCCGGAATCATATTTCTCGGCCTCAAGCCGTTCGAGGAACGGAAGTCGAGCGATTTGAAGAGCGCCGCCATCATCGCCGCGCTCAATCAGAAGTTCGCCGGAATTCAGGATGCTTTCGTGGCGGTATTCCCTCCGCCGGCGGTCAACGGGCTGGGTGCCATCGGCGGATTCAAGATGATGGTCGAGGACAAGGCCGGGCTTGGCGACTCGACGCTCTACGCGACCGCGCAATCGGTGCTCGGCAGAGCGTATCAGACGCCGGGACTCGCCGGACAGTTCTCGAGCTTTCAGATCAACGTGCCCCAGCTATTTGCCGACGTCGATCGCGACAAGGCGAAACAGCTGGGCATTCATCTCAACGATCTCTTTTCCACTTTGCAGATCTACCTCGGCTCCCAGTACATCAACGACTTCAACAAGTTCGGCCGCACGTATCAGGTCATCGCGCAGGCCGACGCGCCGTACCGGTCGAGCGCGGAGAACATCACTCAGCTCAAGGTACGAAGCGCGAGCGGCGAGATGGTACCACTCGGATCGTTGCTGACGATGAAGCAGTCGTACGGTCCCGATCAGGTGACGCACTACAACGGCTACCCCGCGGCCGACATCAGCGGCAGCGCGGCGCCGGGTGTCAGCGCGGGAACTGCGGTTCAGACCATGGAAGCGCTAGCATCCCAGACGCTCCCCAACGGTATCGGGTACGAGTGGACCGAGCTCACCTATCAACAGAAGCTCGCCGGCAACACCGCGGTCTTCGTCTTCCCGCTCTGCATCCTGCTCGTGTTTCTGGTGTTGGCGGCGCAGTACGAGAGCTGGTCGCTGCCGCTGGTCATCGTCCTCATCGTGCCGATGACGCTGGTGTCGGCGATCGGCGGCGTCTGGCTGACGCGAGGCGACAACAATGTCTTCACCCAGATCGGACTGCTGGTGCTGGTCGGCCTCGCCTGCAAGAACGCGATTCTGATCGTGGAGTTTGCGCGCGACCTGGAGCGGCAGGGCAAGAATCGCTTTCAGGCGGCGCTGGAGGCCGCCCGCATCAGACTGCGGCCCATCCTGATGACGTCGTTCGCGTTCATTGCCGGCGTCGTGCCGCTCATAATCGCCAGTGGCGCCGGCGCCGAGATGCGGCGGGTCATGGGCATCGCGGTGTTTTCGGGAATGCTCGGCGTCACGTTCCTCGGACTTCTGTTCACACCTCTCTTTTACGTCTTGGTGCGCGGCTACATCCACGGTCGCACTCAAGCTTCAACGCCGGCGTCTGGTCAGCCGGTAAGAATTCCTGACGACGTCGAGCCGCTGCACCCGTGGCGTCCGGCGCTGGTAGCAGGCTCGGAGGATAGCTCTCATGCGTAGCGGGATCGGCGGCAAGCAGGAAGCGGGAAGCGGGAGGCTGGCACTGCTGGCCGCGACCGTACTGGTCAGCGCGCTTGGCGCGTGCGCGAGCGGCGGGTATCGGGCGCCGGAGGTTGCGGTCCCGGCGGCGTACAGCGTCACCCCGTCCGTGGTGCGAGTTGCCCCTAGTGGCGCGACAGCGGACGCAGCCCAGGCTCCGGCGGTGCAGATCAGTGCCTCAGCAGCGGCGGCTCCGTTCTGGCAGCAGCTCGGGGATTCTACGCTCGTCATGCTGGTGCGTGAGGCGCAGCAGTCGAATCTCAATGTCCATGTCGCCGAGTCGCGGCTGGTGAGCGCGAGGGCGGCAAGACGGCTGGCGGCGCTGGATCTGGTACCAACCATCACAGGGACGGGCAGCACTTCACGGCTCCAGACGTCGCTGGCCGAGACCCCGGGCCTCACCAGTCAGCTGCCGACGCAGCAGCTGTGGGACGTCGGGTTCGACGCGTCGTGGGAAGTCGACATCTTCGGGCGGGTTTCGCGGAACGTTAAGGCGCAAAGCGCGCTCGCCGAGTCGTCGCAGCACGCGCTGGAAGACGTGCAGGTGAGTGTGTCCGCAGAGGTCGCCCGCACATATTTCGATCTGCGCGGGGCACAGAGACAGCTCGCCGTCGCCCAGCGAAACGCCGTCAATCAGCAAAAGATCGTCAAGCTCACCGAGGATCGACTGGCGGCAGGGAGCGGCACCGCGTTCGACACCGAGCGGGCGAAATCGGTTTTGTACCTGACCCTTGCCTCGACGCCGGCGCTCGAAGCGCAGATCGCTCTCGATCGGAATCGCCTGGCGGTGCTGTTGGGGAGATCCCCCGATGCGTTGCCGCCGTTGCCGGATTCGGGCGCGTTGCCGCGCCTGCCGGATACGGTTTACGTCGGTTCGCCCGACCAGCTCGTACGCAGTCGCCCCGACGTACTCCAAGCCGAGCGACAGCTGGCGGCACGCTCGTTCTTCGTCGGCGCAGCGCGCGCGGAATACCTGCCGCGAATCACCTTTAGTGCGCGTGCCGGATATCTCGCGACGTCGGTTGATTCTCTCTTCAAGCGCGGCAACTCCCGGCTCGTACTGGGCCCAACGCTGACGTTCCCGCTGTTCGACATTGGTCGGGTGCGTGAGCGGGTCGAGGTCGCACAGGCAAATGAGTACGAGGCACAGGCGGCCTACAACGCGACGGTGTTGGGCGCGCTGGAGGAAAGTCAGGGAGCGATCGTGACGTACGATCGCGCCCACGCCAGGCTGGCGATTCTGGAGAGCGCGGTGCGATCGAGCTCGCGCGCCGCCGATCTGGCGCAGCAGCGGTTCGAAGCGGGACTCACCGACTTCCTCCAGGTTCTCGACGCCGAGCGCACTCTGCTCGACGCGGAGAATCAGCTGGCGGTAGGGCACACGATCGCGGCGACAGCACTGGTTGCGGTCTACAAGTCAGTCGGAGGAACCTGGCCGATCAAGTAGATTCTCCGCATGAAGTCGCTGCTGCTGCTGGCTCTTTCCGCCGGTCTTGCCGGGGCGCAGACCCATGTCCTCGTCCCGGCGGGTGACCATCGGCTCGACGTAGTTCGCGAAGGAGCCGGTGGTCCCGCGGTGATTTTCGAGACTGGCCTCGCAGACTCCCTCGACGTCTGGCTTCCCATGCTGCGCATGATGAGTGAGTACACCACGGTGGTGGCGTATTCGCGAGCCGGATTAGGCAGGTCGGATCCGGGGTCGGGCGACCACTCGGTGCCGCAGGCGGTCACGGATCTTCACGAGCTTCTGCACCGCCTGGCGATCACTCCCCCGTACATCCTGGTGGCACGATCGTATGGCAGCCTGATCGCGAGACTTTATGTGTCACGCTATCCCGGCGATGTCGCCGGCATCGTTCTGGTCGATGGCACCCACGAGCAGCAGGTGCGTCGCTGGGGGGCGATCGACAGCACCTATCCGCGCAAATTCCGCCAGTACTTCGATTCGGTGCTCGCCGGAATGAAACCCGGACCTGAAGCGGCCGAGACCAGGGAAACGGTGCGCATCCAGGCGGCGGGGACGGTGCCCGGTCTCACGCCGCTGCCAGACATTCCGATGGCAATCGTGACGAGTATGCGCTCCGACGAATCGGCGCCGTACGTCAATGGCACCGCACGGGGACACGAAATATGGCGCGCGCTCCACGACGAATGGTTCCGACGCTCGCGCAATGCAATTCACATCCAGACCACGCGCAGCGGACACGGAATCCAGGACGACGAGCCGGCGCTGGTTGCCATGGCGATCAGATTCGTGCTCGACCGGGTGCGCGCGCAGTAGCGGCGAGAGCCGAAACCCGTTAACACAGTACCTACCAATCACCCAGAGGCTTGTCGCGATGTCGCTATTCCGTGCATCACCCCGCAATGTAAATCTGGGGCTTACGATTCTTCGCATTGCAACCGCCGTGGTCTTCATCAATCACGGTCGCCAGAAGCTGTTCGTCTACGGCTTCACCGGCGTTTCTGGTGCGTTCGCCCACATGGGCGTACCTGCTCCCGGCCTGATGGGGCCGCTCATCGGGATTCTCGAGTTCTTCGGCGGAATCGCTTTGTTGATCGGCCTTTTCACCCGCTTGCTGTCGCTGGCGTTCGTGTGCGACATGCTCGGCGCCATCTTTCTGGTTCAGCTCAGCAAAGGCTTCGGCGGATTCGAGTTCGAGTTCATGCTCCTCTGCGCATCCCTGACGCTCGCCCTCGCCGGCGCGGGCCGGTTCGGTGTCGACGAAATGCTGGCCCAGCGCCGCGAGAGGGGCTCGCCGGCGTCCGTTCGCTAGAATCAGTCGACAACCGCAGTGGTGACTCTGGGCGCCGGATCTCCGGTTCGGGTCGGGCTGGTCGGCTTCGGCTTCGTGTCGAAGACGTTTCACGTCCCGCTGCTCAGAGCCACGGAGGGCTACGAGATAACCGCGGTATCTTCGAGCCGTCCGGCGGAGGTGTCGGCGGTACTTGGGGATGTCGACGTCGTTGCGGATGCTGAGAAGCTCGCGACGCGCAAAGACCTGGATCTCGTAGTGATAGCCAGCCCCAACCAGACCCACGCCCCGCTGGCCGAGCGAGCGATGCGCGCGGGGCGCAACGTTGTGGTCGACAAACCATTCACGGTCACACTCGCCGAAGCACGGCACCTCGCGGCGGTGGCAAAGGAGAACCAGGTTCTCCTATCGGTTTTTCAGAACCGCCGCTGGGATAGCGATTTCCTGACCGTCCGTGATGCCATTCGGAGCGGCCTGGTTGGCCGCGTGGTACTGTTCGAGTCGCGGATCGATCGCTATCGCCCCGAGGTGCGGAGCCGCTGGCGCGAAGTGCCCGGGCCTGGCGCTGGCCTTCTCTACGATCTCGCTCCGCACCTGATCGACCAGACGCTGCTGCTGTTCGGCGTTCCCGAGTCCATCGAGGCGACGCTGGCGACGCAAAGGAGCGGTGGCCGAACCGACGATTTTTTCCAGTTGGTGCTGCGCTATGGGAGAATGATAGCAACGCTGGGCGCGGGCTCGCTTGTCTCCGGCGGCAGCGCGCGTTTCGCTGTGCACGGTGATCGCGCCAGCCTCATCAAGCTGAAGCCGGACATCCAGGAAGATCAGCTCAAGGCCGGCGTCGCCCCCGGCTCGCCCGAGTGGGGAGCTGATCCCGATTCGGCAAATCTCTACGAGGGCGCGAGCGGCAGCTCAGTGATCATCGAAGCTGCGCGCGGGGATCAGCGCGGATATTACGTCGCGCTGCGTGAAGCTCTGCTCGGTCGCGGCTCGAATCCGGTGACGCCGGAACAGGGCGCTACGGTGATGGCCGTCGTCGAGGCGGCGTTCCTTTCCCACGAGCAAGGCCGCCGAGTCGTACCCGATCTCACCAGTGACGAGCGCGCAGCCTGGCCGCGGCCGCTTCACGACTAGCCGCCGCTGTCTCCGCTGTCGAGCGGACGATCCTGTTCCTTCTTGCTCTTGCCGAAATTCCAGTTGACGTTGAAGAGGAGGCCGCGAATGAGTCGGCGGCGATCCGAGACCTGGTAGAACGCCGGATCGATCGTCGTCGATCTCTCGAGCGAGCTGTTGAACGGATCGATCACGCGCAGGGTGAGACTTAGCTGGTCATTCATCAGCTTCTGACGCGCGGCGATGCTGAAACGGGTGCGAGCGGCGTTGCGGCCCTGCTCAACTATCATCGGCGCCTGATATGAGAGCAGCGCCTGAACGTCGACGCTTGGCGACAGGCGAAACGTCGTGTTGGTCCGCGCGGTCCAGCCGAAAGTCCGCGCGGAGAATCCTGGTGACAGATTCGCCGCGTCGCTCACCTGCCTGAAGGCGCTCCCACCGATGAACCCGCTCACTTTTTCTCCCGACATCGCGACAGTGGCGTCGGTTCCATAGGCGTTGAGCGTCGAGATATTGTCGAAGGTCCGCGTCGACACCCCCGTGGTGTCGATGGTGCGGATGGTCCGGATCGCATCGACAGTGTGCCGATAGAATGGCGTTACCTGGACGGTCATTCGATCGGTCGAGCGCTGAACGCCGAACTCGAGCGCGCGGATGTACTCCGGCTTCAGGTACGGGTTGCCACGCGAGATGTTGAGCGGATCGAGCAGGTGCGGCGTCGGGTCGAGCAGATCGGCGTCCGGCCGATTTATTCGCGTCGAGTAACTCAGCTTGATCTGGTGCTCGTCATCTATGTGGTATGCGACGAGCCCGCTGGGAAAGAAGCTGTTGTACTGGTTGTCGTACACCGCGCCGCCGTTTCTCGGGTCGAAGCGTGTCGCCGCGCGCTCGACACGGACCCCGCCCTGAAACTGGAAATTGCCGCGATCGCCCCCGAGCATTCCATAGCCCGCGTTTACCAGCTGGCGATACGTGAAATTGCTGATTCGGGTGGGGTCGGGCAGGTACAGGCTCTGCGCCGAGTCGAAGACCTGAGTGTCAAGGGTGGTGTGAAAGCGCACCAATGATCCTTTGTATCCGGTCTCGAATCGCATCCCGTTGGCGAAAGGATGCACGTAATCGGTTTTGAGCGAGAGCTCACCCGGATGCTCCCACGGGGTCTGGTGCTCGAGGGCAGTGGTGTCCGTCGGAATTCCGCTCAGGGCCAGATCGCGTTGAATGCTGCTCGTCGGACCGCCTTCACCGTCGCGATTGGCCCGCAGCTCGGCCGACAGCTTGTGGCCCTTGTCGGCGAAGCTGTGCTTCCACGACAAGGCGGACTCGAAGCTGAATTCGTGATTGGTCCCGCGCGTAAATCTGTCACTCAGAGCCGTGAGATCCCTGGTTGCGTTCAAATCGCGATACAGAACGTTGAACGTCTCGTACTCGACGCGAGTGCTGTAAACACTTTCCAGCGTCAGAGCGTCGCGCGAATTCGGGGTGAAGTCGAGGCTGCCGGTGAGGGTGTGCACGAGCGGGATCTGGGTGCGCAGGCCGTCCTCGTCGAGGAAGGTCGTCGGATCGTCGAAGAGATTCTGGCGGAACACCGCTTCTTTGCGCGGCCTGTTGTCGCGGAGAAAACCGTAGCTGCCGTAGAACGACAGCGGTCCTTGCTCGTAGCCGGCGTTGCCGCCAACCGTTATCTGGCCGGTGGTACCACCACCGACGGTGAGCCCGCCGCTCTTGCCTGCTTCCGGCTTTTCCCTGAGCACGATGTTGATGATGCCGGCGACGCCCTCCGGATCGTCGCGCGCCGAGGGATTGGTGACGATCTCGACCTTGTCGACAATGTCGGCGGGGAGCTGCGCCAGAAAGTTCCCCAGCTGCGCGGGCTTGAGCGGGCTCGGGCGACCGTTGATCTGCACGATGACTCCGCTGTTGCCGCGGAGGCTGACGATGTTGTCGATGTCGACGTCCACCGACGGCACGTTGCGCAGGACGTCGAGCGCGGTACCGCCCCGCGTGGCCGGCATGTCGTGCACGATGTAGGTGCTGCGATCCGGCGCGAGCTGAACTTCCTGCCTTTGCCCGGTAACCTGGAGCGATTGGAGCTGAACCGGGGCGGAGCGTAGCAAGACGGTGCCGATGTCGATCGTCGGCGCGGCCGCGCTGACCTCGATCGTCGACAGCGGCCGCGGATTGTAGCCGAGTGCTCGGACACGCAGGGTGTATCGCCCTGGCGAGAGGCCCTCGAGACGAAACGCGCCGTCGACGGTGCTCGCGGTACTGGCGACGGTGGCGGAAGCGGGGCTCCCGGCAACCCTGACGTCGATGGTCGCGAAAACGACCGGCGCGCTGGTGGCGGAATCGACCACGCGGCCAGTGATGGCGCCGCCTGGCGAGCTCGTTTGGGCCCAGGCCGGAGA
>DASXGU010000220.1:0-14305 GCA_036488915.1 Gemmatimonadaceae bacterium
ATCTGCGGCTGCGCGGCATGGGAAACCTTTTCGGCCAGGAGCAGAGCGGAGAAGCGACGTTCAGGATCGCCGATCCCGTCCGGGACGAGGAGCTCAACGTCCGCGCGCGAGAAGCGGCCGAGAAGATTCTCGAGCGCGATCCCGAGCTCGCGACCAAGGAGAATGCGGGAGTGCGCAAGGTTCTGAGCGCGCGGTATGCGCGCGCGTTGGAGCTGTTCCGCGTCGGCTGATCCGCGCTGACCCGCGGATCAGTTGCTCGGGTTTGCGAGCCTTTTCTTGATCCGGTCGAGCTCAGCGCTGACCTTGGCGAGCTCGTCCCTGCTCTTGGCCAGCTGGTCCTTGAGCGCGGCGATCTGCTCGTCGCGCGACTTGCTCCCGACGACCACCGTGTCACGCACGACTTGCGTGGCGGTGTCGGTGACTACCGCGGTCGATTGACTCGCTACGCCTTGCGCTGCCGCGGCGGTGCGGCGCAGCACGATTGCCTCGTTCCGGTACCAGCCCGTCGAGTCGGCGGCCAGATAGCCATCCAGAGCAGCTATGCCGCTGGAAAGAGACCCCTGAGCGTTGGCCGGGTCCACCAAGTACGCCGCTTTCCAGAACGTGATTTCCTGGGCCTCGCGAGTCCCGGGATGGGTTCGCGCAAATTCGTCGAGGATTCTTCCAGCCGCGAAATAGTTGCCGCTGTCGACGTTGGTGCGGGCGTAATAAAGCGCGCGCGCCCAGTCGCTTTTCACCTGCGGATCGAGCTGCTGCAGGGTGGCGCAGCCTCCGAGCAGGAGTCCCACAATTGCGAGTCTTAGTGCTCTGATCATCCTTCCTCGGTCTTTGGCGCTGACTCACGCCGCCGGCGGGCGCCTGGGGCCTCCGCAGGCAGCGTCACAACAAACGTAGTGCCTTCGCCGACCCTGCTTTCCACGGCTATATGGCCGGCGTGGGCCTCGACGACTTCTTTCGCAATCGCCAGGCCTAAACCAGTGCCTTTGGTGGCGGCCTGAGCCTGATTGTCGGCCTGGAAGAACTTGTCGAAGATGTGCGGAAGCTGCTCCGGCGCGATCCCGGCGCCCGTATCAGTCACCGTGATCACCACGTTGCCATCGCGCGGCAGAACGGAGAGCGCCACCTTGCCACCCCGAGGGGTGAACTTGAAGGCGTTGGAGAGCAGGTTACCCAATACTTCGTTGATGCGATCCTCATCCCACACCACCTTCTGCGGCAGGCCATCGCCGTGCTGGACGCTGAAAGCGATGTCTCGCTGCATCGCCAGCACCGAGAACGAGCTCTCCAGCGCGCCGAGCAGGCGTTGCAGATCGATCTCGCGAACCTCCAGCTTACCGCCGCTCGCCTCGAAGCGGCTGATGTCCAGCAGTCGCTTCACCAGTCTCGTCAGAGAGTTCGCCTGCTTGTTGATGGTGCCGAGGATTTCTTTCTGCTTCGGCGACAGCTCTCCGTAGATGCCGTCCTGCAACAGCTCGAGATAGCCGATGATGACGTTGATCGGGGTCTTCAGCTCGTGCGACGCGACTCCGACGAATTCGGCGCGCAGGCGCTCGAGCTCGGCCAGCTGCCGCGCCATCGTCTGATAGCTGTCGGCCAACCGCCCGAATTCCGTTTGCTCGTTACGGGGAATCTCGAGCTGATGGGTAAGGTCGCCCTCGGCGATGGCTCGCATGCCGCGGTCGAGCTGGTAGATCGGTCTGGTGATCGACCGCAACAGCCAAAGCCCGAGCGCCAGCGCCACCAGAACTCCGACGAGCAGTCCGCCGGCAACCAGGCGCTCGGCGTTCAGAGTCTCGTTTGTGGCGTCTATCACGCGCTGTCTGGTCTGACTCCGCAGCAAGGTCGCGCTCGCTGCCAGTGAGCTGTCGACCGAGGCAATGGCCGGACGAGTACGCTGCTGTGAGATCATCACGGCAACGTTGGCGTGCCCGGCCGAGGCCTGTGCGAACTCCTCGCGCGACGCGGATCTCAGGGCGTCGAGCGAAGCGCGGATCTGGCTCGCGGAGAGGCCGAGCCGGTAGCGGTCGAGCGAGTCGGCGAAGGCGACGAGGCTGTCGATCTCCGACTGCATCCGCGCCGCGCTCTTCTGATCGTGAATGAAAAGCAGCGCGTCTTCGGCGCGGCGCGCATCGTCGGTCCGCTCGCGGAACGAGCCGAGCAGCATCGACGCGGCAAATTCGCGGTCGCGCAGCAGGCGGCTCGTCTCGTAGAGGTGCTCGAGAGATCTGAGCGACATCAGCAACGGTACGATCAGCACCACCGCAATGGCGGACAGGCCCCACCCGAGCCGGGCGCGCAGAGTCATCTTGGGATTTTGTGATTTGGCGAGCCTGGAAAGTTATCCATGACGCCGGGCGGACGGAACCGCGCCGCGTTGGTACTGTCCCGTGCCATGACATCCAACCACCCTCGTTCGCTCTGACCGCCGGATACAAAAAACGGCACGTCTCTTCCGAGACGTGCCGCTCTTTGATTTGTCAAACCCGATCAGTAGCCGGGGTTCTGGGTCATTGCAGGTGCGACATCCAGCTCCGACTGCGGGATGGGCAGCAGCGTCTGCGCCGCCGACACGCCGAGCGCCGTAACCTGTCCCGTGCGCACCAGATCGGGCCAGCGATCACCTTCGAACGCCAGCTCGAGTCTGCGCTCGCGCGCAATTGCCGACAGCACTCCTGCCTGAGTCAGTCCGACGACCGGGTCAGGGGCGAGTCCCGCGCGCACGCGAAGGCGATTGTACTCGGCGACTGCCTCGGGAAGCCGATTCAGGTTCGCCAGCGCTTCGGCGCGAATGAGGATGACCTCGCCGAGCCGGATTACGTGAATGTCTTCGTCACCGGAAGGGTTTCTGTACTTGGAGGCGTAGGTGCGCGTTCCCGCCCGCGAAATCGACCAGACACCGCGCGCGTCCGTCGGATTGTAATTGGCGATGTTTCCCCCGGAGGCCGGGTCGAACGCGGCGATGATGCCCGTCGGTCCCGTGGTGGGCGCAACTTCATACCGCCCGCCGAGCGCCTTCGGCAGATAGTAGAAGCCGACGGCGTTGGCATCGGTCGGAGTGAACGTCACTCGGAAAATGTCTTCCGGCGTATTGCTGCCGGTGGCTTCGAAGAGATCGGCGAAGTTCGGGGCGAGACTGTAGCCCATCGACTCGACCGTCGCCGCCGCTGCTTCCGCTCCGGCCCAATCCTGCATGTACAGCCGGACTCTGGCCTCGATCGCCGAGACTCCGCCGAGCGAAGCGCGGCGTGTCTGACTGGGCCCGGCGGTGATGAGCTGCTTCGCCTGCGCCAGATCGGCGAGGATCTGGGTGTAGGTCTGGGCGACGGTGGACCGGCTGATGGTGTTTGCCTCAGCGGCACTCTGCACCGGCGTCACGCGCAGCGCGGCTCCGAGCTGTCCGTTGCCGCCCCACAGCTTGACGACGTTGTGAAACGCGAGAGCGCGGAGGAAATACGCTTCGCCCAGTATCTCGTTCTTTTCCGTGTCCGACAGGTCAGTAACCGCCGGAACCTTGGCGATGATCTGATTGACCCGGTTGATGTCGTCGTAGGCCGCGTCCCAGATCAGCTCCACGGTGACGTTGTCGGAGCGAAGAAGATGATTGTCGGCGTCGGCATAGTCATCAAACGTTCCGACGTGACGCAGGTTGTCGGAGAGCAGGTCGGTCCAGTCGACGATTCGATGACCGTAGAGTCCGCCCGCCTGCAGACCGGAGTACGCGCCGGCGAGCGCGGCACGTGCACCCGAGGCGTCGGCTATCGCGGTCTCCGCCGCGACGGAGCTGGTGGGCGGGACGTCGAGCACCCCGCTGCACGCACCCAGTCCGACGGTCGCCGCGATCAGAAGGAATTTATTGATTCTCATTTTGTGATGGGTTCCAGAGTTTGGGTATGTCATGAGCGGCCACTAAAAGTCGGTGTTGAGGCCGACCATCCAGGTCCGCGCCAGGGGGTACGAGTAGAACTCGGTTCCGAGGGTGATGTTCGCGCTCGATCCGGCGTAGTTCACGTCGGGGTTATAGCCCTTGAAGTGCGTCCACGTGTGCAGGTTCCTGCCGCTTACGTACAGCCTGCTGTTGTCCATACCGCCCAGCCGCGCGAGCATCTTCGGGAGCTTCATGCCGAGCGTGAGCTCCTGCAGGCGAGTGTAGTTGCCCGGCTCGAGGAGCCGCGACGAATTGAGATTCGCCTGCGACGTTCCGTCGAAGCTTGCCCGCGGCTCGTCGGTGATGTCGCCCGGCTTCTGCCACCGACGCAGGGCGAAGGCGAACTTGTTGTCGAAGAAGTAGCCGCCGTCATCAGAGAACTGACGGATGCCGTTGTAAATCTGGTTTCCGCCGCTGTACTGGACTGCCGCCCTGAAGTCGAATGCGCCGAAGGCGAAGGTGTTGGTGATCCCGCCCCAGACCGTCGGCTGCGGATTGCCAACCACCACGCGGTCGTCGGCGTTGATGGCGCCGTCGCCGTTGGCGTCGAGATACTGGGCATCCCCGGTCGCCGGATCGACGCCCAGGAATTTCAGCGTGTAAAACGCTCCAACCGGCTCGCCGACGCGCACCGAGCTGATTCCGTCCAGCCCCGAATAGATCGGCTGGTTGTGATACAATGCGGTAACACGATTGCGGTTGTGCGAGTAGTTGTACGTCGTCTGCCACGAGAAGCTTCCAGGGCCCTTGCTGCGGACGTTCTCGCTGGTGACCTCGAGCTCGACTCCGTGATTCTCGATATTGCCGACGTTGTCGGTGAAGCTCGTGAATCCGCTGGTGCCGGTGACCGGACGTGAGACCAGCAGGTTGGACGTCTTCTTCTGGTAGTAATCTCCGGCCAGGCCGATTCGACCATCGAACATCGTCCAGTCGAAGCCGGCGTCCTTCTCCCTCGTCTGCTCCCACTTCAGGTTGGGATTGCCGAAGTTGTCGGGGGAGATTCCGCCATCTTTTCCATAGTTCGCCGCGCCGAAGGTGGAGCGGTAGCTGTTATTTCCTATTCCCTGATTGCCGGTTGTGCCGAAGCTTCCGCGCAGCTTGATGGAGCCGAGACGGGTGAGCGGCCTCAGGAGCGGCTCGTCGGTGATGACCCAGCCGAGCGAGAACGCGGGGAAGACGCCATAGCGATTGTTGGGTCCGAACCGCGACGATCCATCGGCCCGCAAGCTGGCGCTGGCAAGGTAGCGATCGGCGAGGTTGTAGTTCGCGCGAGCGAAGTACGAGACCAGATTGTTGGCTCCGCGCTCGCCGTGGTACGTGGTGATCGTGGTGGCGTTGCCGACGTCGTGGAGCTCGGGGCTGCTGAATCCGGTGCCTTCGACGAAGTTGAGCTCGGTCCGATTGCGCTCGGTGCTGGCGCCCATGGTCGCCGTGAGCGTGCCCCTGCTGCTTCCCGACCAGGGAGTGAGTGTGAAGAAGCCTTCACCGAGGAAGCGATTGCCGGTGTTGTAACCCGACGAAGCGTCCCCCCCGACTCCGCCGAACTCGTCGACCGAGAGCGGCGAGCCCCACAGTCTCTCGTGCAATACCAGCTGGTCGCCGGCGAAGCGCCCGGTGAACTGCAGCCAGTTGAGCAGGTTGTAATTGCCTTCGACGTTCGCGAGCACGCGATTGGTCGTCGTCGGGTTGTAATCGTAGGTTGCGATGGCCAGTGGATTCGCGTACTGGAGCCCGCTGGAGTTGTTGGTGCTGAACGCGCCGGTGGCATCCCGGATCGGGATGTTCGGCTGGTCCGCGATGGAGTTGGCGACGATGCCGACGATGGTGTTGTCGCCGACGATGCGGTAGTTGACCTCACGTGACAGCGACAGCGATGCCTTCACAGTGAGGCGTGGCGTGGCGTCGATGTCGATGTTCGCCCTGCCGCTGGCGCGGTTGTAAGCCGAGGCGATAGCTACGCCGTCCTGGCCGAAGTACGAGCCCGACACGTAGTACTTGACCCGGCCGCTGCCGCCGGTGAGACCGATGCTCGCATCCCTTACCGGTGCGGTGCGGAAAACGGCATCCTGCCAGTTGGTGCTGACAAGGTCGTTAACGCCGGTCTGGAAGCCCTCATCGGCGATGTCCTGGTCGCTGTATCCATCGTTGCGCATGCCTTCGGCCATGAACGCGACGTACTCGGGGCCGGTCATCATCTTCACCTGCTTCTCTGCTTTCTGCCAGCCGGTATAGCCGCTGAAGGTGATGCGGTTGGTTCCGGCGATCCCGCGCTTGGTGGTGATGAGAACGACGCCGTTCGACGCCCTCGAGCCGTAGATGCCCGCCGAAGCGGCGTCCTTGAGAATGGTGATCGACTCGATCTCGTCCGGATTCAGATTCGTTACGGCCGTCACGTCCTGGCCGCCGAAATCCGCCTGCGAGAAATCGCCCGTCTGGACGGGCATGCCGTCGACGACGTACAACGGCTGGTTCCCGGCAGTCAGCGACGACGCGCCTCTGACGCGAACCGAGATGCCGTTGCCGGGATTTCCCGAGTTCTGGGTGACCTGCACGCCGGCCGCCTTCCCTTGCAGAGCGGCGTCGAGGCCGGCGATGGGAGTGCCGCGAATGTCGCTGCCCTGCACAGTGGAGAGCGCACCCGTGACTTCAGCGCGACTGCTCGATCCGTAGCCGACGACGACGACCTGCGACAGTGTCGTCACCACCGGCTGAAGCACGATGTCAGCGGAGGCAGTCGCGCCCTCGACGACATTGACGCTCGCCGTTCGCTGCGCGAAGCCGATGCGCTGCACGCGGACGGTCGTCGCCCCGGCCGGAACGCCGGAGAACCTGTACACGCCCGACGCGTCGGTCGACGTCGCACGATTGGTTCCTACGAGCTGTACCTGGGCTCCAGCGACGGGCTGCTGGGACGTCGAATCGATGACCGTCCCGCGCAAAACGCCTGTGCCCTGCGCCGTCGCCAATCGCAACGGCAGCGTGAACGCCGCGATGAACATCAACAACTTCCAACCGATTTTCAGACTTTTCATCTCCTCCTCCTGGGTGGTACGGTGGACATCAACAACAGAGTGCTCGGATCGGTGTCGATCCGTTTGTTGATCGTGCGCGAACTTTGTCTAGGGTGAGAGGTGCGCCTCTCCCGTTCGCGGGTCGTAGGTGCTTCCCGCCGGCAGCACCGAGACGCGGATTTCGGCCCCGCCGAGCGTCGGTGAAGTCGCAGCCGTGACGCGCGACCGCCGTGCGTCGAGTATCATCACCGAGCTGTTGCCCAGCACCTTCCAGCTTCCATCCGGCGCGACTTCGAGCGCGGTGCCCTCGTCGATTCCCACCCCGAGCAGCGACGGCCGCTCCAGCACCACGGCGAAGAGCCGATTCTCCCGTTGCCGCCGAATGAAATGCTGATCGACGATGGCGTTGGTGACGAAGCCGAAGCCAGGAGCGATCTCGATCGAGTGTCGGCTGATGCGCGAAAACGAGGGAGAATCGACCGCAGCCGTCTTGCCGGGCCAGTACTGATTTCCGGTGATCATCGAGTCGCTCATCACCGCTGCCCCGGCAGACGTTCCGCCGACGACGGCGCCAGCGCGGAACCGCGATTGTATCTCGCGCAACGCCGCCGAGCCCTGGAGCGCGGCCGTCAGCAGCGATTGGTCGCCGCCCGGAAACCAGACCCCGGTGGCGCCGCGCAGGGCGCGGACGACCGAATCGTCATCGGCGTGGGCGCGATTTACGTTTACGACGAAGGAATTGCCGCCCATGCTGTCGAGCTGCGCCTTCTTCTCCGCCCCACTCTCTGCGGCCTCGCTCGACGCCATCGGGAGGATGGCGATGCGCGCCTTGCCGGGACCGCCGGCCAGATCGACGAAATGGCGCACCAGCTCATCCGGCTGGGATCCACCACCGACGATGAGCAGGGTGCCCCTCGCTGCCGATGGCCTGGATCCCGGCAGCTCACGCACGCGCGGCGCCGCCGCGACCGGCGCACAGGCGACGGCGACGGCAAAAAGCAGGGGGGCCCGCGTTGGGTAGACGCGAGTGAGTGCTGCAACTCTAGCTGGGATTACGATTGATCGCGTGCCGGACGGGGGGTTGGGACGCGGACTCACGTTGCGGCGCTACAATGAGTCCCGGTCACACGCTTGTCAAGATTTCTGTCGATACGCTCACCGCGCCGTTCATGTCGTTGGGGTTGATGACCGTTTGTCGTCCGGGCGCGGTTGACACTGGGCCTCGGGGGCGTCTAGCTTGCCGCCGGCCTTCCCGCTCCATCCAACCCCATGGCAGAATCCCCCTACTCGCGCATTTCCGAGCTCCCCGCGCACTCGGGCCAGAACGTCCGCGTTCGCGGTTGGGTTACTCACGTCCGCTCTTCAGGAAAAGTCGCCTTCATCGTGATGCGCGATGGCACCGGTCTGCTTCAGACGGTGCTGGTCAAATCGGTCGTCTCTCCCGGGGCGTGGGAGACATTCGGCAAGCTGACCCAGGAGACGTCGATCGAGGTCGCGGGTGAAGTGCGTCCCGACGCCCGCGCTCCCGGCGGGTTCGAGCTCGGCGTCACGGAGCTCAGGGTCTACGGCGAAAGCCCGATCGATTACCCGATCCAGCCGAAGGAGCACGGCATCGACTTCCTGCTCGACAACCGTCACTTCTGGCTTCGAACGCCGCGGCAGCGCGCCATCGCGCGCATTCGTCACGAGGTCGAGCAGGCGATCCGCGATTTTTTCTATGAGCGGGACTTCACGCTGGTGGACACGCCCATTCTCACGGCCGCCATCGGTGAGCGAAGCGGGCTGTTCGGCACCGAGTACTTCGACGAAGGCACCGCCTACCTGGCGCAAACGGGTCAGCTCTACGGAGAGGCAGCCGCCGCCGCGCTGGGGAAAATCTATTGCTTCGGTCCGACTTTTCGAGCCGAGAAATCCAAGACCCGTCGGCACCTCACCGAGTTCTGGATGGTCGAGCCGGAAGTCGCGTTCAATGATTCCAACGACAACATGCGGCTCCAGGAAGACTTCGTCTCCTACGTCGTGGCGCGAGTACTGGAACGGCGACAGGCGGAGCTCAAGGAGCTGGAGCGCGACGTCTCCAAGCTCGAGACGATCAAGCCGCCGTTTCCGCGCATCGACTACGGGGACGCCATCAAAATCCTCGAGAAGAAGGGCAGCGCCGCGAAATGGGGCGACGACCTCGGTGCCGAGGATGAGTCGCTGCTGGTGGAGGGCGCCGATCGCCCGGTATTCATTTACAACTATCCGAAGGAAGCGAAAGCCTTCTACATGAAGGAAAATCCGGCGGATCCGCGAACTGTGCTGTGCGACGATTTGCTGGCGCCCGAGGGCTATGGCGAGATCATCGGTGGATCCCAGCGCGAGGATGACCACGACAAGCTGCTGGCGCGCATCAAGCAGGAAGGACTGCCCGTGGATGCCTACAACTGGTATCTCGACCTCCGGAAGTACGGTACATTCGTCCATTCGGGATTCGGGCTCGGGCTCGAGCGCACCGTCGGCTGGATCTGCGGGCTGCGCCACATACGCGAGGCGATCGCGTTCCCGCGCACGATGAATCGGCTGCGCCCCTGAGTATGGTTCGGAACCTGCGAAAGCCAGTCCGGAAATTCGGGAGGTAGTGAATGGGGTTCGATCAATACCATGAGCCGCCGGAAGAGCTGTCGGACGAGACCCGCACGTTTGCGCGGATGATCACATCGCTGATCGAGGAAGCCGAGGCGATAGGCTGGTACGAGCAGAGGCTCTCGCTCGAGAAGGACCGCTCGGCGCGCGCGATCATGAGAAACGCGCAGCACGAGGAGTTCAAGCATTTCGGGATGGACCTCGAGTTTCTCCTGCGCAAGAAAGCGGAGTGGCGCGAGATTCTCCAGGGAATCCTCTTCAAGCGAGGCAACATCGTCGAGCACGGCGATGAAGCGGAAGAGGAGAGCGACGAAGACTGAGTCAGTCGTAACAGGCCGATCTCAAACGGAGCGCAGCATGGGAAAGCGTGACCCTCGCGTCGATGCCTACATCGCCAAGTCGCCGGACTTCGCCGGCCCGATCCTGAGCCGGGTGCGAGCGCTCGTACACGAAGCCATCCCCGGCGCCGAAGAGACGATGAAGTGGAGCGCGCCCCACTTCGACTACAAGGGAGTGGTGCTCGGCATGGCCGCTTTCAAGCAGCACTGCAACATTATCCTCTGGAAAGGCTCGCTGATCCACGGCGGCTCGGGTCGCGACGAGAAGGGCAATTTCCGCGACATCAGCAGTCTCGACGACCTGCCCGGTGACAAGGAGATGAAGGCTCTGCTGCGCGAGGCGGCGAGGCTCAACGAAGAAGGCGTCAGGGTTCCGCGCTCGCGGACGAAAGCCGCCAAGCCGCTGTCGATTCCTTCCGAGCTGCGGACCGCGCTGGCCCGGAACAGAACAGCCGCCGCCGCCTTCGAGAAGTTTCCCCCGAGCCACAAACGCGAGTACGCGGAGTGGATCGCCGAGGCGAAGCGCGATGACACGAGGCAGCGCCGCGTGGAGTCGGCCATCGAATCGATCGCCGAGGGGAAATCGCGCAACTGGAAGTACGGGAAGCGCTGAGTCAGCCGGTCGCGGCTTCCTCGCGCTTGGCTTCGTCCCACAGTGAATCGAGGGCCTCCAGCCCCGCGTGCGGGACGTCGATCCCGCGTTCCTTCGCCAGCTGCTCGATTCTCTGGAATCGTCGCTCGAATTTCGAGTTGGCCTTGTCGAGCGCCAGCGAAGCGTGGACTCCCGCCTTGCGACAGAGATTCACCACCGCGAACAGCAGGTCCCCGAGCTCGGCTTCGAGGGCGTCGTGGTGGCGGTCGAGAAGCGGCGGCTCTCCGTGCCGGGGGGGCGGCGACGCCTCCAGCTCGGCCTGTACTTCGGCGAGCTCTTCTCTGACTTTCTCGACGGGGCCGCGGACGTCGGGCCAATCGAAGCCAACCCCGGCCGCCCGATCCTGAAGCCTCTGCGCGCGGTGGAGTGAAGGAAGCCCGGTAGGAAGTCCGTCGGCAATGCTACGTCGGGTTTTCGACTTCATCCGCTCCCAAGGCTCCTTCGCCGCGTCGCCGTAAAGGTGGGGGTGACGGCCTTTCATCTTGGTGATCAGCCCTTCCGCGACGTCTGAAAACGCGAATTCGCCGCGCTCCTCCGCCATCACCGAGTGAAAAAGCACCTGGAGCAGGACGTCACCAAGCTCCTCGCGCATAAGCAGGTCGTTGCGCTGCCGAATGGCGTCGTCGAGCTCGTGTGCCTCCTCGATGAGATAGGGACGCAGCGACTCGTGGGTCTGCGCCGCATCCCACTCGCAGCGCGCGCGCAAATCGCGCATCAGAGCCAGCGTATCGTCCAGCGATGTCTTCTGCTGCATGGGAGATTTCGTTTGTCGGCCTGGTGCGTCGGGGTCGCGGGCATGTTAACCGCAACATAAACTAAGTGCTGATGACGGACTTTTTGGCTCGCGCCCGGGTCGATATCGATCTGGGCGCGTTGCAGCGTAATGGGGCCGCGGTCGCGCGGCGCGCCGGTGTCCCGATCATGCCGATGATCAAGGCGGATGCCTACGGATTGGGCGCCCCGGCCGCGCTTCGCGCGCTCGAGCCCCTGGCGCCGTGGGGATTTGGCGTGGCAACCGTCGCGGAAGGAGAGGAGCTCAGAGGTCTCGGTGTGACGCGGCCCGTGGTTGTCTTCACGCCGCTCCTCGAGAAGGAGCTGTCGCGGGCGAGGGTGGCCCGGCTCACACCAACCCTCGGATTCCGTCCGGAGATCGAGGCGTGGCGGAGCTCCGGCGGGGGAGCCTGGCATCTGTCGATCGACACCGGCATGTCGCGCGCGGGAATCCCGTGGCGGCAGGTGGGCGAGATAGCACAGCTCGCGGAGCTGCTGCCGCCAGAGGGCGCATTCACCCATTTCCATTCCGCCGAGCTTGACGACGGTACAGTCGAGGCGCAGGAGAGGCGATTCCGCGATGCCATCGCCGCGCTGCCGCAGCGCCCGCGACTACTCCACACCGCCAACAGTGCCGCCATTGCGCGTCAGGGGAGGAGCGACTGGGACCTCGTCCGTCCGGGAATTTTCCTTTACGGTGTCGGCAGCGGCAGAACCGCGGGCATCCAGCCCGAGCCAGTCGTGCAGCTGAGGGCGCCAATCGTCGAGATCAGGGATCTCGAGTCGGGCGATACGGTCAGCTACGACGCCACTCTGCGCGTCGACCGGCCGGCGCGCATCGCCACGCTCGCCGTCGGTTATGCCGACGGCTACCCCCGCTCTCTAAGCGATGTGGGTTCGGTGCTGGTTGGAGAAACGATGGTGCCCGTCGCGGGAAGAGTCACCATGGACATGACGATGATCGACGTCACCACCGTTCGCTGCGCGGTCGGCGACATTGCGACGCTGATCGGGAGATCGGGCCGCACCGTGCTGACCGTCGAGCGTGTCGCCGACGACGCGGCGATGTCGCCCTACGAGCTGCTGACCGGGCTACGCTCCCGGGTGGAGCGCGCGTACGCCGAGCCGCGGAAGTGAAGCGCGCGGCAATCATAATTCTTGACGGCGTTGGCATCGGCGCCGCGCCCGATGCCGGCGTCTACGGCGATGAGGACAGCGACACACTCGGACACGTCGCGCGGGCGTCGGGGGGACTCCGGTTGCCGCGGCTCGAGCGATTCGGGCTGGGCAACATCAAGCCTCTCGATGGCATGACGCGGCGCGGCGACGCGGCGGGGGCGTGGGGGTCGATGATCCCCGCCTCGGCGGGCAAGGATAGCACGACCGGGCACTGGGAAATCGCCGGCGTCCATCTGGCGAGACCGTTTCCCACTTATCCGAAAGGATTTCCCGGCGAGCTGATCGAACGATTCGCCGCGGCGACCGGGCGGGCCGTGATCGCCAACGTCGTCGGCAGCGGCACCGCTGTCATAGATCAGTACGCGGCCGCGCAGGAGGCGACGGGGGGCTGGATTGTCTATACGTCGGCCGATTCCGTTTTTCAGATTGCCGCCGACGAAGCCGTCATTCCCCTCGACGAGCTCTATCGCGCCTGTGAGACGGCGCGGCGAATGCTGGCTCCGCCGCACGATGTCTCGCGCGTCATAGCCCGGCCATACGTCAGGGCCGCCGGCGCCTACGCTCGAACGGCGAATCGTCGCGACTACTCGATCGAGCCGCCCGGGGAGACGCTGCTCGACGCCCTCGCGAAGGCCGGCATTGAGCGCTCAGGCGTCGGCAAAGTGGACGATCTTTTTGCCGGCAGATCGATCACATCGCGTCACACCGCGTCCAACGCGGATGGCATACGCGGCATCAAGGAGTGGCTATCGAGCGTCCAAAGTGGGTTCCTCTTCGCCAACCTAGTAGATTTCGACCAGTTGTACGGGCACCGCAACGACGTTGCGGGGTTCTATGATGCGTTGCGCGAGTTCGACGCGGCGCTGCCTTCCATTACATCGCGGCTGAAAGAGGATGACCTGCTGTTCATAACGGCTGACCACGGCAATGACCCAACGACCCCGTCGACGGACCACGCTCGCGAGCGTGTGCCGCTCCTGGCGGGAGGCATGCGTGTCGTGCCGCGCGATCTCGGTGAGCGGAGCACTTTCTCCGACCTCGGCGCGACGGTTGCGGAGTGGTTCGGCCTCACCTTCCGTGGTCGCGGCCAATCGTTTCTGTCAGATCTGATCGTCTGATGAAAGGGCAATCAGACCGGGGTTCGCTCCGGGAAGCGGCGCTGCGCGCGCTGGACAACGCCTACGCTCCCTACTCCAGCTTTCGCGTCGGCGCGGCCCTGCGCACTCGTGGCGGCGATGTGGTGATCGGCTGCAACATGGAAAACTCGGCTTACGGTCTCGCCATCTGTGCGGAAACCCTTGCCGTGGCCTCCGCTGTCTCACAAGGACTCACCGAATTCGATGAGATCGCGATTGCCACGGAGGACAGCGAGCCCACCCCCCCGTGCGGCGCGTGCAGGCAGGTCCTCAACGAGTTCGCTCCGAACATCAAAGTCTCGAGCTACACGCGCGACGGCAAGGAAGCGGCATGGACGCTGGACGAGCTGCTTCCGCACGCCTTTGTGCTGAACCCTTCACGTGGACGAGTGTAGTGAAGCTTTCGCCAATCATGCCGCGCTTGATGGCTACCGCGGCTTTCTTTTCGATATTGTCGTGCTCAGAGAACCTGGACAGCTCCGGTGTGTGCCAGGTTCTTTGCCCTCCGATCGGCGGCCAGGTGCAGACGACCACGCTCGACGGTGCAGTGGTGCTCGACACCACCGTCCAGTCGTTCTCGGGTCTCGGAACCGAGCCGAGCCTGTTGCTGGCCCAACGGGGTGACACTCTCGATACCCGGGTGGTGATCCGCTTCGACTCGCTGCCTT
>DASXGU010000230.1:0-3832 GCA_036488915.1 Gemmatimonadaceae bacterium
GTCGATCGCCACTTCACGGGCACCCCCTCCCGCGTCGGCGGCATCGGCATGGCGCTCATCGCCGATGAGACGCTCCGCCGCCATCGCGCCGCTTTCGAAGACGACACCGGGCAGCTGGACCCCGGTGGCGAGTATCAGTACCGCGCCCAGGGCGAGCATCACAACTGGAATCCGATGACGATCGCCAAGCTCCAGCACGCGACGCGCGGCGACAGCTACCCGACCTTCAAGGAATTCAGCCGCCTCGCCAATGATGAGACCCGCCGGCAATCGACGCTGCGCGGCCTGCTCGATTTCGTGGAGCGCGATCCGATTGCTCTCGACCAGGTCGAGCCGACGAGCAGGATCACCCGCCGGTTCTGCACCGGCGCGATGTCGTTCGGCTCGCTCAGCGCCGAGGCGCACGAGACCCTCGCCGTCGCCATGAACCGGCTCGGCGGGCGCAGCAACAGCGGCGAAGGCGGCGAGGATCCAGCGCGATTCGGCACCGACCGCAACAGCTCGATCAAGCAGGTCGCGTCGGCGCGCTTCGGTGTGACGGCGGAGTATCTCGTCAGCGCCACCGAGCTGCAGATCAAGATCGCCCAGGGGGCCAAACCCGGCGAAGGCGGACAGCTCCCGGGTCACAAGGTCGACGCCATCATCGCACGCACCCGTCATTCCGTGCCGGGCGTGACGCTCATCTCGCCGCCCCCGCACCACGACATCTACTCGATCGAGGATCTGGCGCAGCTCATTTACGATCTGAAATCGATCGCGCCGCACGCTGCGGTATCGGTGAAGCTCGTCGCCGAAGCGGGCGTCGGGACCGTCGCCGCCGGCGTCGCCAAAGCGCGCGCAGATCTAATTCTCATCTCCGGCGACTCAGGGGGCACCGGCGCTTCCCCGCTCTCGTCGATAATGCGCGCCGGCAGTCCGTGGGAGTTGGGACTCGCCGAGACGCAGCAGACGCTGGTGTTGAACGGGCTTCGCGGCCGGGTCAGACTCCAGACCGACGGCCAGCTCAAAACCGGTCGCGACGTGGTCGTGGCGGCGATGCTGGGCGCCGACGAATTCGGATTCGCCACCGCGCCGCTCATCGTCCAGGGCTGTGTGATGATGCGGAAGTGTCATCTCAATACCTGCCCGGTTGGCATCGCGACCCAGGATCCCGAGCTGCGCGCGCGATTCGCCGGCCAGCCCGAGCACGTCGTCAACTATTTCTTCTTCGTCGCCGAAGAGGTACGCGAGATTCTGGCGCGGCTGGGCTTCCGCTCGCTGGACGATGTCGTCGGTCGCAGCGACCTGCTGCGCGCACTGCCGGTGGCAGGCAATCCCAAAGCGAAAACGCTCGAGCTGGATTCGATGCTGCATTTGGCGATGCCCGCGGCGATGACGCTGGTCGACCGGGTCGAGCGGCGGCACGTCCGACCACGCAGACTGCGGCCGAGCGCAGTCGGTCGAATGAATGCGCGTCTCCTGGAGCTGGCCAAGCCGGCGCTCGAGAATAACGAGAGAGTCACCTCGAGCCTTGGCATCACCAACGCCGACCGCGCCGTCGGCGCAACGCTTTCGGGAGAGATCGCTCGACGTTACGGCAACACCGGACTCGCCGAAGACACAGTGTCGTTCAGATTCACGGGATCAGCGGGGCAGAGCTTCGGCGCCTTTGCCGCGCGGGGGCTCTCGCTCGAGCTGGAAGGCGAAGCCAACGACTACGTGGGCAAGGGGCTTTCCGGGGGACGGCTGATCGTGCGGCACCCGCGCGCGGCACAGTTCATTCCCGATCAGACGGTCCTGATCGGCAACACCGCACTCTACGGCGCGACGTCGGGCGAGGCGTACATCGCCGGCATCGCCGGTGAGCGCTTCGCCGTTCGGAACAGCGGCGCCACCGCCGTCGTCGAAGGCGTCGGCGATCACGGCTGCGAGTACATGACCGGTGGAATCGTGGTCGTCCTCGGCAGAGTGGGACGGAACTTCGGCGCCGGAATGAGCGGCGGCCTGGCGTTCGTGCTCGACGAATTCGGCGAGCTCGACCAGAGCTGCAACAAGGGTCTGGTGGATCTCGTCCACGTCGCCGATTTCGGTGAGCGTGACCTGCTGCGCCGGCTCGTCGAGCAGCACTGGCGGGCCACGGGCAGCGCGCGCGCCAAGCGCGAGCTCGGCCAATGGGACCGGACGTTGAAGCACTTTCTGGTCGTCGTTCCGCGCGAGTACCGGCTAGTCGCCGAGCTCGGCAAGCGGGAAGCGGGCACCGGAACACTGGAGCTTCGACGTGGCTGATCTCAAGGCGTTTATTACGCTCCAGCGCGCCACGCCCGAGAGGCAGCATGTCGAGGAGCGCGTGCGGCATTGGGGGGAGTTTTATCGACCGGCCCCGGAGTCGGCCGTCCGGACCCAGGCGACGCGCTGCATGGATTGC
The DNA here is from genome assembly GCA_036488915.1 of Gemmatimonadaceae bacterium. Taxonomy (GTDB): domain Bacteria; phylum Gemmatimonadota; class Gemmatimonadetes; order Gemmatimonadales; family Gemmatimonadaceae; genus UBA4720. Next base: position 2,405 of record DASXGU010000230.1, read on the forward strand.
GGCGTTCCCTTCTGTCAGGGCGACAGTGGATGCCCTGTGCGCAACATCATCCCGGAATTCAACGCGATGGTGCAGCGCGGTGATTGGCGGGATGCGCTGGACTCTTTGCATTCGACCAACAACTTCCCCGAGCTGACTGGGCGATTGTGTCCCGCGCCCTGCGAATCAGCGTGCGTGCTCGGCATCGTCAACGAGCCCGTGGCGATCAGACACATCGAGCAAACCATTGCCGACCGAGGCTTCAACGAGGGATGGGTGGTGCCGCATCCACCGCGGCGGGCATCGGGGTTCCGCGTGGCGGTGATCGGCTCGGGGCCGGCGGGCCTCGCCGCCGCGCAGCAGCTGCGCCGGTTCGGCCATGAGGTGGTCGTTTTTGAAAAGAGTGAGCGCGTGGGAGGCCTGCTTCGCTACGGGATTCCCGAGTTCAAGCTGGAGAAGGCGGTGCTCGAGCTGCGCCTCGATCAGCTGCGCGCCGAAGGAGTCCAGTTCCGGACAGGAGTCGATGTCGGCGTCGACGTGACCGTCAGAGAGCTGCGCTCGAAATTCGATTCGATTTGCATCGCGACCGGCGCTGGGGTCGCGCGCGATCTTAACGTGCCGGGCCGGGAGCTCGCTGGAGTGCAGCTGGCGATGGATTTTCTCTCCGCTCAGAATCGCCGGCTGGAGCGCGAGTCGCCGCTCGACGAGCTGGAGCCGGCGCGCGATCGGCGGGTGGTGATCGTCGGCGGGGGCGACACCGGGTCCGACTGTGCGGGAACCTGCATCCGCCAGGGCGCGCGCAGCGTCCACCAGTTCGAGCTGCTGCCACAGCCCCCTGCTATCCGCGCCGATAGCACGCCGTGGCCGCTCTGGCCGATGCAGCTCCGTACGTCGCACGCCCACGAGGAAGGAACGGAGCGCGACTGGAGCCTGGCGACGACGGCGTTCTCCGGCGAGAACGGCCGGGTCAAGAAAATCCACACCGTTCGCCTCGAGCGGAAAGTCACCTCCAATGGCCGCGACGAATTCGCACCGATCGCCGGGACCGAGCGCGAGATCGAAGCCGAGCTGGTGCTGCTGGCGATGGGATTCACCGGCCCTGTGCGGAGCAGGCTGCTCGTCGACCTCGGCGTCGCCCTCGACGGTCGCGGAAATATCTCGACCGATGAATCACACGCCACGACGGTCCCCGGCGTTTTTGCCGCCGGCGACGCCCGACGCGGAGCCTCGCTGATCGTGTGGGCGATCAGAGAAGGGAGAGATGCCGCGGAGGGGATCCACGACTGGCTCGGAGCGGTGCGATAGACTGGTTGAATCGCGGTTCACCCTCGTTCAGCCTGCCGGCTCGGTCAGCTTAACCAGCGAATTGACCTCTGGATTCACGAGGGTCTGCAACTTTCCTCTCGGCCACCGAACCACGACGCTGTCGACCTGCTGCGCGTCGCCCAA
>DASXGU010000251.1:0-21263 GCA_036488915.1 Gemmatimonadaceae bacterium
CACCAAGGACGTCATCAATTCGGTCCGCATCGGGAAAACGCCGAACATCCGCAAGATCAAGCGAGTGGTGCAGGGAATCGTCGATCAGGTCCTGAACGAGGAGACCTCGCTCATCGGCCTCACCGCCATCCGCGACTACGACGAGTACACGTTCACGCACTCCGTCAACGTCTGCATCTTTTCGATCGCGCTGGGGCGCCGTCTCGGGATGAACAAGCTCCAGCTCTACGAGCTCGGACTCGCCGCGCTGATGCACGACATCGGCAAATCGCGCGTACCTCTCGATATGCTCCAGAAAAACGGTGAGCTGACTGACGAGGAGTGGAAATGGATGGCTTCCCATCCGTGGCTCGGCGTGCTGGTTCTGTTCCAGTTCAGGCGCCAGCAGGAGGAGCTCTCCTATCGGGCGATGACCGTCTGTCAGGAGCATCACATGAAGATCGATCTGACGGGTTACCCGAAATCGATCCGCCCGCGACAGGTGAGTCTCCTGAGCAAGATCGTCTCTATCGCCGACGGTTATGATGCCGCGACATCGCGGCGCGTCTACAAGACCGAGGCGCTGGCGCCTTCGGCCGTGCTCGAGGAAATGCGCGACAACCCACGGCGCGGCCTGGATCCCGTCCTCGTCAAGGCGTTCATCAATCTGCTCGGCATCTACCCCGTCGGAACGCTCGTCATCCTCGACACTTTCGAGCTGGCCGTCGTCTCGGCCGCCAACCCGAATCCGGAAGCGCTGTCGAGACCGATCATCAAGATCATCAGCGATCCGCAGGGCAACACCATCAGCCCACCGCTGCAGGTGGACCTAGCAGTTCCGGAAGCGGGAGGCCAATATGCGCGGACCATCATCAAGACGGCGGATCCGGAGCGTTATGGCATCACCCCCGGCGACTACCTCATCTAACTCGATCTCGCGTCGCTTCGACGCCCTGAAAAAATCGTCTCGCCGCGCCCTCGTCTGCTACGTGACGGCGGGGCATCCCGACGTCGAGCGGTCACTGGATACTCTCCGCGCGCTGGAAGCAGGTGGCGCGGACGTGATCGAGCTGGGCGTGCCGTTTTCCGACCCCATCGCCGACGGGCCCATCATTCAGGCGAGCTCGCAGCAGGCCCTGGACAACGGGATGACCTACGACGGAGTGATCGAGCTCGTCGCCGCAGCCGGCCTTCGCGTGCCGGTCGTGCTTTTCAGCTATCTCAATCCGATTCTGGCGGCCGGAAACGACGCGCTGGCGAGGGCGGCCGAGGCTGGCGCGGCTGGAATTCTCGTCACCGACATTCCCGTCGGGGCGGATCCGGAGAGAGAGGAGTGGATCGGCAGCAGCCCACTGGCGTTCATAAGGCTGGTGGCGCCCACCACCCCTCGTGAGAGAATGGCCGAGATCGCCCGGCACGGAAGCGGATTCGTTTATCTTATCAGCCGGCTCGGCGTTACCGGAGTTCAGGAGACGACAGACGACTCGCTCCCCACTACGATCCGCCGACTTCGTTCGGCCACGACGCTGCCGATCTGCGTCGGATTTGGAATTTCCACTCCGGCGCAGGCCCGCGCCGTTGGAGAGCTCGCCGACGGCGTCGTGGTCGGGAGCGCGCTGGTCAGAGCCGCTGGCAAGGGTCCGGACGAAGTGCTCCAACTGACACGCAGTCTGCGAGAGGCGCTCGATGGGTAGTGGACAGTCATCGACAAGCGATCCGAAGCGAGCGCGCGAGAAGACCGGGACGCGCGCGGCCGACACCGACGTGGTGACGCTCAAGGCGATGCGTTTCCACGCCCGCATCGGAGTGCTGCCTCACGAGGCCGAAATAGCGCAGTCCATCGAGGTGGACGCATCGCTCTGGGTCCGCCGGAGCGGAAGCAAGCCGACGACGAAGGACATTGTCGACTACCGGCGGGTTTACGACCTAGTCGCTGAGGTCGTCACCGGCGGTCACACCGATTTTCTCGAGGAGGTCGGCGAGCGAATTGCCGAGCGCGCGCTCAAAGTCCCGCTCGTCGAGCGGGTGCGCATCGCTGTGCGAAAGCCCAACGTCGCGCTGCCTGGGCCGCTCGCGTACGCCGAGGTCGCCCTCGAGAGAGAGCGTGCGTGAAGGATGTCGCGTACATAGCGCTGGGCTCCAACCTCGGCCGGCGTGAGGTATTTTTGGCCGAGGCCAGAGGCAAGATCGCTGCGCTGGACAAAACCCGGGTGCTCGGTCTTACCGATGCCGAGGAGACCGCTCCGATCGGACCGGTCCAGCAGGGTCCTTTCCTGAACCAGATGATTGCAATCGAAACGGAGCTGTCACCGCGAGAGCTCCTCGAGCAGCTGCATCAGATCGAGGCGGAAGCCGGGCGGGTGCGCGGGGAGCGCTGGGGGCCCCGAACACTCGACCTCGACATCGTGCTGTTCGAGCACCAGAGCGTCGCCGAGGACGGACTCACGGTTCCCCATCCGGAGCTCACCAATCGCGACTTCTGGCTCCGCGAGCTGACCAGGCTGAGGGGCCCGCGCGTTGGATAAGCCCAGGGTGGAACGGCCGGTAACGGTTCGCGATTTTGCCCAGCGAAAGCTGGACGGCCAAAAGCTGGTGGTGATGACGGCGTATGACGCGCTCTTTGGCCGCCTCGTGGACGAGTCCGGCGTCGACGCAATTCTCGTCGGCGATTCGCTCGGCACGGCGATCATGGGATACTCGTCGACTCTACCTGTCACGCTCGACCACATGATCTATCATGCCGCCGCCGTTCGGCGTGGGGTGAAGCGAGCGCTGATCATCATCGACATGCCGTTTCTCTCCTACCAGGCGAGTATCGAGAGCGCGGTGCTCAATTGTGGCCGCGCAATCCAGGAAACCGGCGTCGGCGCAGTGAAGGTCGAGGGCGGCAGCGCTGAGATGCTCGATACGGTCCACGCGCTGGTGCGCACGGGCATACCCGTGATGGCGCACATCGGGTTCACGCCGCAATCCGTCAACACCATCGGCGGCGCACGTGTCCAGGGGCGCGAAGAGGAAGGGGCGGATCGGCTCCTCGCCGAGGCAAAAGGCCTCGAGCAGGCCGGCGCCTTCGCCGTCGTGCTGGAGCTCGTCCCCGCCTCGGTATCGGCGCGAATAACCAGCGCCATCGGAATTCCGACCATCGGGATCGGCGCCGGACCGGAATGCGACGGCCAGGTGCTGGTGCTGCCCGACGTCCTCGGGCTCAACGACACCTTTCAGCCCAGGTTCCTGAAACGATACGCGGAGATGGCGACCGAGGTGCGGTCGGCGCTCGGCGCGTGGGCAAAGGACGTCCGGGGCGGCGCGTATCCCGACGCGGAGCATAGCTTCTGAGATGCAGCCCGTCGGCAAGATCTCGGAGATGCGCCATGTAATCGCGGATCTGCGCACCAAGGGGAAAAGCATCGCGTTCGTGCCGACGATGGGCGCGCTCCACGAGGGTCATCTGACTCTGGTCGACGAAGCCAAACGCGTAGCCGAGGTCGTCGTCATGAGCGTCTTCGTCAACCCGCTCCAATTCGGGCCCAGTGAGGACTTCGACCGTTACCCGAGAACTCTCGAGGAAGATTCGAAGCTCGCCGCCGGGCGAGGAGTCGATTTTCTCTTCACGCCGACGCGCGAGGACATGTATCCGGAGCTGGCGCCGGTGGTGATCGTGCATCCCGGCAGCGTTGGAAAGGAGTGGGAAGGCGCGGTGCGCCCGCACCACTTCGAGGGCGTCCTGACCGTCGTCGCCAAGCTGTTCCACATCGTGATGCCCGACGTCGCCGTATTCGGGCAAAAGGATCTCCAGCAGGTCGCGGTAATCAAGGCGATGGTTCGGGATCTCAATTTCCCCGTCGGGATCCACGTCGTACCGATCGTCCGCGAGGAGGACGGTCTGGCGATGTCCAGCCGGAACCGCTATCTGTCGCCAAAAGATCGCGAGCTCGGACTCATCCTCTCAAAGGCGCTATTCGCCATGCGCGACGTCTTCAGCAGGGGCGAGCGCCGCGCCAGCGCTCTCGAGGCCACTGGCTGGCGGATGCTCGAGCGCGTGGTCGGCCTGACCCCGCGTTATCTGGCGGTGGTCAATGCCGACACCTTTCAGCGAGTCAACAACGTCCGTCACGGCGACGCCGCCGTCGGAGCCGTGCGTGTCGGCGAGACCCGATTGATCGACAACATCATCTTCTGACCATGATCCAGGTCCAGGCTTCCGGGCTTCCGATGTGGGCGCAGGTGAGCGAGCGTCGGTTCTCGCACATTCAGCGAGTCACGTCACTTCTTCGCGCCTGGGGAGCAGCGATGAGGGTTCCGGCAGAGGAGGCCAACGCCTGGATCGACGCGGGGACATGGCACGATGCTCTGCGGGACGCTCCCGTCGCCGAGCTGCGGCAGATAACCGGCGATCGGACTTCGCCCGATGGACTGCTGCACGGGCCAGCGGTCGCGCTCAAGCTCGAGGCCGAGGGCGAGAGGCGGAAAAGTCTGATCGAGGCGATTCGCTATCACACCGTCGGTCACGCCCGGTGGGATCGCACCGGGCGAGCGCTGTACATGGCGGATTATCTGGAGCCGGGGAGAAAATTTCTCGCCGAGGATCGCGGCTTTCTGGCCAGCCAGGTCCCGCACAATTTCGAGGGCGTCTTCCGCCAGGTGGTCAGATTCAGACTCGAGTGGTCGGTGCGGGAAGGCAATCACATCTTCCCCGAGACGGTCGAGCTCTGGAATAGCCTGAGGTGAAGTGAGGGAAGCGGGAAGCGAGAAGGGGGAAGGAGCTCCGCGACGACGCCGTTACGGGAGAATCATTCTCGTTTTTCTGATTCTCTGCGTGATCGCCTGGATCGTGTGGCAGATATGGGCCTGGCGGAGGGCTCCCGCTGAGAGCTATGCTCCGGATGACGCCCGGGCGCCCGATGGCGTCCGCATCAAAGTCGAAGTTCTGAACGCGACGAAGACGCGGGGAATGGCGAGGCGCGTCACCCTGTATCTGCGCGACCGCGGCTTCGACGTCGTCGGCTCCGGCAACGTCACCGAGCAGCGCGCGACCACCATCGTCTATGACCGCTCCTCGCATCCCGATTGGGCGAGGCTCGTCGCGCGGGCGATGAACTCTCCCGTCGTCGAGCGCCCCGACAGCTCACGCTACCTGGACGTTACCGTCCTCATCGGTTCCAACTGGCGTCCGCCGGCGCTGCCGTTCCACCCGTAGCTGGCCGCACGCCGCGGCGATGTCCATGCCGCGGCTCTTTCGAATCGCCACTTCCACGCCCTGCGCACGCAGCCGGCGCGCGAACCAGTGAATCTGTTCCGCCCTGCTCGGTGTGAAATCACCGGCGCCACCCGGGTGCAGCGGTATGAGATTCACGAAGGCGCGGCACTCCCGCGCCAGCTCTGCGAGCTGCACCGCGTGCTCCGCAGCATCGTTCACTCCACCGAGCATCACGTACTCGAACGTAACGCGTCGATCGAAAACCTTCGCCGCATCGATGACGCTGGCGAGCGGATATTTGGTGTTGATAGGCATCAACGACTGGCGCAGCCCGTCGTTGGGCGCATGGATCGATATCGCCAGGCGGAACTGCTCGGGGCGCTCGCCAAGGGCGACGATTCCCGGCAGCACACCCACGGTCGATACAGTGATGTGCCGCGCGCCGATTCCAAACCCCGAAGGAGAATTCAGAACCGTCAGCGTCGGGTCCACGGCCTTCCAGTTCATGAGCGGCTCACCCATGCCCATGAAGACAATGTTGGTCACCTGCTTGGGGGGCGCCAGCAGCTTCATCTCCCGCACCTGCCCGGCGATCTCGAACATCTGCAGGTTGCGGGTGAAACCCATGGCTCCTGTGGCGCAGAAGGCGCACTGGAGCGCGCAGCCAGCCTGTGACGAGATGCAGAGCGTGAGTCGGGACCCCTCTGGTATCGCCACGGTCTCGATGAATTCGCCGTCGTCGAGTCGAAACAGAAACTTTTCCGTTCCGTCGCTGGAGGTCTGGCGCATCGCCAGCGTGAGCCGCGGAATCGAGAAGTGTTCTTCGAGCAGCGATCGAAAAGCCACCGGCAGATCGGTCATCGCTGAAAAGCTCTCGGCGGGATTTTGCCACAGATGACGCACGACCTGAGAGCCGCGGAAGGCTTTCTCGCCATGCTTCACGGCGAAATCTCCCAGCGCCTGCTCCGCGTCGTCGGGGAGCAGGTTCAGCAGATTCGGTTTCGCCGGAGCGTCCTTCCCGGCCGCGTTTTTCTGTGACATGCTCCTTCCACCAAGTCTTTGCAACTACTAAATTTAACCCCTCTCGATGGCTTATTCGACCCACACATCCCGGCACTGACACCCACGGCTTCGAACTCCCGCTTCGCCACGGCCAAACGCACCCATTTGGGTGGCGAGCTGAGGCTCGCCCACGTCGGCTCCAAGGTCAGACTCGGTGGCTGGGTACACCGGACCCGGAATCTCGGCGGGATTGTATTTCTCGATCTACGCGATCGTGGCGGCCTGGTTCAGGTTTCTTTCGATCCCAAATGGACGCCCGCCCAGGTGATCGAGCGCGCCGGCAATCTGGGTCTCGAGACGGTCATCACCGTCGAGGGTGAGGTCGCTGCTCGTCCGGCGGAGATGCGAAACGCCGAGATGGAGACGGGGGAGATCGAAGTTCGCGCCGCCGACTTTCGCATCGTTGGCCCCGCTGAAACTCCGGCCATACCGGTAGCCCGCGGGAGGGGAGAGAAGCTCCCCGCCGAGGAGCTGAGGCTCAAGCATCGCAACCTGGACCTGCGACGGCCTGAGCTGCAGAAGAACATCGTGCTGAGGCACCGCCTTCAGCAGACCACGCGTCGTTTTCTCGACGACAAGGGATTTCTCGAGATCGAGACGCCGATTCTCACCAAGCCGACGCCCGAGGGCGCGCGCGACTACGTCGTGCCGAGTCGGGTGCACCCGGGCGAGTTCTACGCGCTTCCGCAATCGCCGCAGCTCTACAAGCAGCTGCTCATGATCGCCGGCTTCGACAGGTACTTCCAGATCGCCCGGTGCTTCCGCGACGAAGACCTGAGAGCTGATCGTCAGCCGGAGTTCACGCAGATCGACATCGAGGCTTCGTTCATCGAGCCGGAAGACATCATCTCGATCACCGAGGGTTTGCTCGCGGCGCTATTCCGGGACGCGGACATCGAGATTCCGCAGACGTTCCCCCGTATGAGCTATGCCGATGCGATGGAGCGCTTCGGGTCCGATCGCCCCGACATGCGTTACGCGCTCGAGTTATTCGACGCCTCCGACGTGTTCCGCGGCTCAGAGTTCTCGGTCACCAGCTCGGCGCTGGCGGCGGGCGGTCGAGTCCGAGGTATTCGAATTCCCGGCGGGGCGGCACTCTCGCGGAAGCAGGTCGACGAGATCGAGGCGATCGCCAAATCTGCGGGAGCGGGTGGACTCATTCGGCTGAAGCGGGGTACCGGCGGGCTGGAAGGACCGGCAGCCAAGTTCCTCGATGAGGGCTCCGTGAAGCGTCTCGGATTGGCTGAAGGCGAGCTGGCGCTTCTGGTGGCTGGTCCGGAACAGATCACCAGCGTGGCGCTGGACCGCGTGCGCCAGGATGTCGCTCAAAGGCTCCAGCTCGTTCCCGAGAACAAGAGATCGTTCCTGTGGGTCACTGATTTCCCGCTCTTCATTCGTGAATCGAACGGCGCGCTGAGCTCGGTGCACCACCCGTTCACTTCGCCGAACCCCGAAGATGCGACGTTGATCGATTCGGCCCCGGAGAAGGTGCGGGCGCTGGCCTACGACGTCGTGCTCAACGGCACCGAGCTCGGCGGCGGCAGCATCCGCATCAACGATCCGGCGGTACAGCGGAAAGTTCTGTCGCTGCTCGGCATCGACGCCGAGCGAGCCCAGGCGCGTTTTGGATTTTTGCTCGATGCGCTCAGCGCCGGCGCCCCGCCCCACGGTGGAATCGCGCTGGGCTTCGACCGGATCACCATGATGCTGGCGGGAGCGGCGTCGCTTCGCGACGTGATCGCTTTTCCCAAGACTACAGCGGCGAGGGCGTTGTTCGAGGACGCGCCGTCGTCCGTCCCACCCGAAGACCTGAGGGAGCTACATCTTCAGAAGATGACGAGCTGACGTGAGCGAAGAGACAACAACCATACAGCGCCTCTCCACCGAGGGCGCTGACATGCTGACGCTGGCCGGTGTGAATGACGAGAACCTCGTCGAGCTGGCGCGCCAGACCGGAGCGAAGGTCGCACTCAGAGGCGAGACCCTCGCGATCAGTGGAACTACCGACACAGTCGCTCGCGCCGTGCCCATCGCGCAACGGATGATCGACACCGCCAAGCAGCAGATGCCGCTCACCGCCGACGATGTGCTGCGCATGAGCATGGAAGGCCCGCGCGATGGCAACGGCAACGGCACCGAGGGCGAGCGAATCGTGCTCCCCGGCGTGCGCAAGATCATCCAGGCCAAAACGAGCGGGCAGGCCGAGTACATGAAGCTGATGGCCGACAACGACATCGTCGTCGGGATCGGACCGGCCGGCACGGGTAAGACGTATCTCGCCGTCGCGGCGGCCGTCGACGCGCTGGCGCGCAAGCGGGTGCGTCGCATCGTCCTCGCCCGGCCCGCGGTCGAGGCGGGCGAGAGTCTCGGCTTTCTGCCCGGAGACATGCAGGCCAAGGTCGATCCATACCTCCGCCCGCTGTACGACGCGCTCGAAGACATGATGCCCCACGAGCGGGTTCAGAAAGCGCTGGAGACCAGGACCATCGAGATCGCGCCCCTCGCCTACATGCGCGGACGCACTCTTGCCGATGCGTTCGTGATTCTGGACGAGGCCCAGAACGCCACCACGGCGCAGATGAAGATGTTTCTCACTCGTCTCGGGGTTAATTCCAAGGCGGTCATCACGGGGGACAAGACCCAGATCGACCTGCCGCGACGCGAGGAATCGGGACTGGTGCAGATCGAGCGCATTCTGCCGGGGATCGAGGGAATCGGCTTTCACTATCTCAGCGACGCCGACGTCGTCCGGCATCGCCTCGTGCGCGAGATAATCAAAGCGTACGCCGAGGATTCGGGCGCCTGAAGCGGCACGCGCGGCTGAATCGGTGAAAGGATCCCCGCGCGGACTCGCCGTCGACATCTCGTCGAGCGTCAGGCGACTGAGCGTCTCGCGCCAGCGCGTCAGAGATGCGGCGACGGCGACGCTCAAATCCGAGCGGGTTAAGGACGCAATGCTCTCGATCACGTTCGTCGGACGCGCCGCGATCTCGCGACTGAATCGACGCTACCTCGGCCACGAAGGCCCAACCGACGTGATCTCCTTCGGCCTCGGTCGAATCGGAAGGCGGGGTGCCGTGCTCGGCGACGTCTACATCTGCGTCGAGGTTGCCCGCGATAACGCCCGCCGACAGGGCGTTTCAGCGGGCGAGGAGTTGCTTCGCCTCGTCGTGCATGGAACATTGCATGTACTGGGACACGATCACCCGGACGGACCGACGCGGACCGCGTCCCGGATGTGGCGCCGACAGGAAAGAATACTTGCCAGCCTTCTCTGACAGACTGATCGGGGAGTTCGACTCCGGTAAACCCGCGGCGCTGGCGCGCGTCGTCAGCATCGTCGAGAATCACCGCGACGGGTTCGAGGAACTGCTTGGAGGATTGCATTCCCGCACGGGGAAAGCGAGACGCATCGGTCTCACCGGACCGCCCGGCGCCGGCAAGAGCACGATCACCGCGCTTCTGGTCAAGCGTTACCGCGCTGCAGGGCTCACGGTCGGAGTCGTCGCAGTCGACCCCACCTCTCCGTTCACCGGCGGCGCGCTGCTCGGAGATCGCGTCAGGATGGAGAACGTCGCGCTCGATCCCGGTGTCTTCATCCGCTCCATGGCGACGCGCGGCTCTTTGGGTGGATTGGCCGCCGCGACGCGCGAGGTCGCCGACGTCCTGGATGCGTTCGGGTTCGATCGTCTGCTGATCGAGACGGTGGGGGTCGGCCAGTCGGAGCTGGACGTGGCGCGCACCGCCGATTCCACGGTGCTCATCCTGGTGCCGGAATCGGGCGATTCGATTCAGACGCTGAAGGCCGGAGTCATGGAGGTAGCCGATATCTTCGTCGTCAATAAATCGGACCGGCCCGGCGCCGACCGGCTGCGCAACGATGTCGAGCTGATGCTCGGGTTGCGACGCGGCGTCTCGTTCGGCAACACTCCCGCGCATCACGGGGTCGACCTCAAGCGAATGAATCCGGCGCGAGCGGCGCGACAAGCCGCTGCCGCCGAGAATCCGACCGAGTGGACTCCGCCGGTCCTGAGCGCGGTTGGTGTGAAGGAAGAGGGAATCGACGACCTGATCGCGGCGCTCGACCGCCACTTCGCTTATCTTGAACAAAGCGGCAGGCTCCGCGCGCGACGACGCGAGCGCATGAGAGAGCGCGTCATGGATGTAGTGGAAGAGAAGGTCCGCGGCCGCCTCTGGAAGGATACCGGCACGATGAGCTGGCTGGAGCAGCAGCTGCCAGCTGTTGAGGAGGGCAGCGCTACCCCTTTCGCCGTGGCCGATCGGTTGTTGCGCCAAAGCGCCGAGCTCGTACGTGGAGAAGAGGACACATGACGAAACTGAAGAGCCCGGGCTCCAACGGAGCCGGGGACAGCGAGCTGATTGCGACGATTGAAGAGCAGAGCGCCGAGCTCCGGCTGCTGCGTCGTGAGGTGGCCGAGTGGCGGCGCAAGTACGAGAAGGGTGTGCTGCGAGACCTCGCGTTCACCAACTCGGAGAAGGAGGTCCAGCCGATCTACACTCCTCTCGACGCCGCCGAGACCAGCGCCGAGGCGCTCGGCATGCCGGGCTTCTATCCCTATACTCGCGGCATTCATCCAACCGGCTATCGTGGAAGACTGTGGACGATGCGCCAGTTCGCCGGCTTCGGCAGCGCCCGCGATACGAACGAGCGCTACAAGTTCCTCCTCGAGCACGGCCAGACCGGTCTGTCGGTGGCCTTCGATTTTCCGACGTTGATGGGCTACGACTCGGACCATCCGCGCTCGGAGGGCGAAGTCGGAAAGTGCGGCGTTGCGATCTCCAGCCTCGCCGACATGGAGATGCTGTTCGACGGAATTCCGCTGGACCAGGTCTCGACTTCCATGACCATCAATGGTCCGGCGGTAATCCTCTACTGCTTCTACATTGCCGCCGCCGAAAAGCAGGGAGTCGACTCGACCAAGCTGCGCGGAACGATTCAGAACGACATCCTGAAGGAATACATGGCCCAGCACGCGTGGGTCTATCCGATAGAACCTGCCCTGCGGCTCATCGTAGACTGCTTCGAGTGGTCCTCGGAGCACGTGCCGCAGTGGAATACGATCTCGATAAGCGGCTACCATATTCGCGAAGCGGGCGCCACCGCGGCGCAGGAGCTTGCGTTTACTCTCGCCGATGGATTCACCTACGTGGAGCGGGGAATTGCGCGGGGCCTGGACGTCGACACGTTCGCGCCCCGTTTGTCTTTCTTCTGGGACATCCACAACGATTTCTTCGAGGAGATCGCCAAGCTGCGCGCGGCACGACGCATCTGGGCGCGGCACATGAAGGAGCGTTACGGCGCCAGGGATCCGCGCTCCCTCATGATGCGGTTTCACTCCCAGACGGCCGGCGTCACGCTCACCGCGCAGCAGCCGATGAACAACGTCGTGCGCGTTGCCTATCAGGCGATGGCCGCCGCGCTCGGCGGCACCCAGTCGCTGCACACCAACTCGATGGACGAGACCCTGGCGCTGCCGACCGAGGAATCGGTGCAGGTGGCGCTGCGCACCCAGCAGATCCTCGCCTACGAGACGGGCGTCCCGAACGTGATAGATCCGCTTGGCGGGTCGTACTACGTAGAGACGCTAACCACCGAGCTCGAGCGCGAAGCCGAAATGCTGTTCGGGCAGATCGCCGAAGTGGGCGGCGTGGTTCGTGGGCTGGAGACCGGCTGGCTGCAGCGCCGAATCAACGAGTCGGCCGCCCGACAGCAGTGGGAGATCGAGCAGCATCGCCGGGTGATCGTGGGAGTCAACGACTTCGTGACTGACGAGCCCGAGCTTCCCATCGAGCTGCTCAAGATCAGCGAAGAGATGGAGCGGGAGCAGACGGAGCGAATGGCCCGCATGCGTGCGAAGCGTGACAATGGCCTGGTAGAGAAAAGACTGAACGCGTTACGGGACGCCGCCGGCACGAAGGAGAACCTGATGCCGTTCATCCTCGATTGCGCCCGAGCGTACTGCACGCTGTACGAGATCAGGGCGGCGATGGAAACGGTGTTCGGCGCTTACCGCGAGCCCGTCTTCTTCTGAGGAAGAAACCCGAGTGGTGGGAGTCGGCGTTCGACGACCACTATCTCCTCGAGTACGGCCCGCTCTTCACGCCCGCATCCGACAGGCAGCAGACCGCCAGGCTGCTGGATCTTCTCGGTCTCCCCGTTGGCGCCAGACTGCTGGACGTTCCGTGCGGCCAGGGCCGTCACGCGCATTTACTGGCCGAGGCGGGGTACAACGTCGACGGACTGGACTATTCGCGGGAATTGCTGGCCGTGGCGCGAACGCGTGGCACGGGTCCGATGCTTCGCTACACTCGTGGCGACATGCGAGAGATGCCGGCGCGGTGGAAGTCGCGCTTCGATGCCGTGCTCAACCTCTTCACCTCATTCGGCTTCTTCGCCCACCCTTCGGAAGATGTAAGGGTCGTACGCGAGTTTGCGCGGGTTCTCAAGCCGGGTGGATTGGTGATCTGGCACGGTGGGAGCCGAGACGGCGTCATGGCCCGCTTTCTCGCGCGCGATTGGTGGACCTCGGGCAACACCCTCTTCGCTCAGGAACGGGAGTTCGATTCTTTGTCCGGTGTGCTCACCGTCACCTCGACCTGGAAGCGCGGCTCGCGCACGGGCACCCGAGAGCACCGGCTCAGGCTCTACACCGCGACGCGCCTGAGCGAGCTCTTCGCCGATGCAGGGCTCGTTGTCGAACAGGCCTACGACGGCTTCACCGAAAAGGCATTGACGCGCACTGCGTCGGAGATGCTGCTGGTCGCGCGAAAGGAGTAACCCAATTGCCGCTCGCGCTTCGCAGCCGCTAACTTTGTTCTCTCTATGAGACCAATCCGAGTTCTCGTCGCCAAGCCCGGCCTCGACGGCCACGATCGGGGGGCCAAAGTGGTCGCCGCGGCGCTCCGGGACGCCGGCATGGAAGTGATCTATACCGGGCTCCATCAGACGCCGGAGATGATCGCCACCGCCGCGATTCAGGAAGACGTCGACGTCATCGGGCTCTCCATTCTCAGCGGCGCCCACATGACGCTCATCCCGCGCGTTCAGGACCTTGTCACCGAGGCTGGACGCGACGACATCCTGATCACCGGCGGCGGCATCATCCCGAAGGACGACGTCGAGTCGCTGGAAGCACGCGGCATCGGACGCCTCTTCGGGCCGGGCACCCCGACCACCGAGCTCGTCGCGTACATCAAGGAGTGGTTCGCCACGCGCGAAACGCAGGAAGCGTAAGTGACGAGCCGGCTGCGGGAGCTGAGCGATGAGGTCCGGGCGCTCGAGGCCCGGCTTCGCGAGGCGGGAGGGGCCAAGAGACTCGAGAAGCTGCACCAGCAGGGCAAGCTCTCGGCCAGGGAAAGAGTAGATCTCCTCCGCGACCCGAGTTCGAGCATGCTCGAGATCGGGATGCTCGTCGCCTACGATCAGTACGATGGACAGGCGCCCGCCGCCGGCGTCGTCACTGCCGTCATTCGCGTGCACGGGCGTGAGACCGTCGTGGTAGCCAACGATCCCACGGTCAAGGCCGGCTCGTGGTGGCCGGAGACGATCAAGAAGATTCTCCGCGCGCAGGAAATCGCAATGCGGTGTCGCATTCCGATCGTGTACCTGGTGGATTCGGCCGGAGTGAACCTTCCGTATCAGGGGGGCGTCTTTCCGGGTCAGTACGGAGCAGCGCGAATCTTCTACTACAACTCGATCATGCGGAGGTATCTGCGGATCCCTCAGATCGCCGCCGTCATGGGCCAGTGCATCGCCGGCGGCGCGTACTTGCCGGCGCTGTCGGACGTGATTCTGATGGTGAAGGGCACATCCTTCATGGGCCTGGGCGGCCCGAATCTCGTCAAGGGCGCCACCGGTCAGGTCGTCGATTCGGAAACCCTCGGCGGCGCCGCCACCCACACCGAGATCAGCGGCGTTGCCCACTACGCGCTGGACAACGACGAGGAATGCATCGCCAAGATCCGCGATCTCGTCGAGCGACTGCCCACATCGAGCAGGGATGTGGCGCTGTTTCCTCGTGAAACGGTCACGAAGGGCGCAGACGAGCTCTACGACTTGCTGCCCCACGATCACCGCATGTCGTACGACATGCATGCCGTGCTTCGCGCGATTCTCGACGGCGGCGAGATCGACGAGTTCCAGGAAGGCCTGGCGAAAGAGATGATCTGCGGCGACGGACGGATCGACGGGATCACCGTCGGCGTGATCGCCAACCAGCGCGGGCTGATCAAGGGGCGGGAGGGAGAGAAGCCACGCTTCGGCGGCATCGTCTATACCGAGAGCGCCGAAAAAGTCGCCTACTTCATAGATCGTTGTGATCGGCTGGGCATTCCGCTGCTGTTCGTTCAGGACGTCTCCGGCTTTATGGTCGGGACCGAAGAGGAGCAGGAAGGAATCATTCGCGCAGGCGCGCGATTCGTCGAGGCGATGGCGACGGCGCGCGTACCCAAGCTGGTGCTCACCGTCAATCACGCATCCGGCGCCGGCTACTATGCGATGGCGGGTCAGGGATTCGATCCCGATTTCATTCTCAGCTGGCCGACCGGCCGCATGGCTGTGATGGAAGGCGAGTCAGCGGTGCAGGCGGTGCATGGACCAGCGCTGGAATCAGCGAAGAAATCGGGGCGGAAAGTCGCTGCCGAGGTAGAGCGGGCCGTCGACGAGATGCGCGCCGACTACGAAAACCAGCTCGACGCGCGATACGCCGCGGCGCGCGGATACGTCGATGCGATCGTGTATCCCGAGAACACGCGGGAGATGCTGAGCCTCGCGCTCCGCGCCACGCTCCACAACCCGGGCCCGCATCTCGGGCCTTTCGTGCTGCCTCCGCATCTCACCGAGGACATCGATTGAAGCAGGTTGTCCGTGTAGCGGCGGGCCAGGGGTTCTGGGGCGACGATCTGGACGCTCCACGACGTCAGGTGGAAGGTGGTCCGATCGATTACCTGATGCTGGACTATCTCGCCGAAGTGACGATGTCGATTCTGCAGAAGCAGAAGGAGCGCGACCCGTCGCTCGGCTACGCCCGTGATTTCGTCGGCGCAATGGAGAGCGTTATGCCGGCAGTCGCCGATCGCGGCGTCAAGGTCATCGCCAACGCGGGCGGAGTGAATCCACCCTCCTGCGCCGCGGCGGTGAAAGCCGCCGCGGAGAAAAAAGGGGCGGGCTCGAGGCTCCGGATCGGCGTCGTCACCGGCGACGACCTGCTGGGCCGCCTCGACGCGCTGATGCAGGCGGGGCATGCACTCTCGAACATGGACACCGGGGAGCCCCTATCGACCGTGCGAGACAGGGTTTTGTCCGCAAATGCTTACATCGGCTCGGAGCCCATCGTAGAAGCTTTGGCAAAGGGCGCGAACGTCGTCATCACCGGACGATCCACCGATACCGCTCTGACTATGGCGCCGCTCCGCCACGAATTCGCCTGGGGGCGAGAGAGCTGGGATCAGCTCGCCGCCGGAATCGTCGCCGGGCACATCATCGAATGTGGGGCCCAATGCTCCGGGGGAAACTGCCTCTACGACTGGCGTTCAATCCCCGATCTTGCCAACGTCGGGTATCCGCTGGTGGAGGCCGGGGCCGACGGAACGTTCGTCGTGACCAAGCATCCTAATACCGGTGGCAGAGTCTCGGTTCGGACGGTCTCCGAGCAGCTGGTCTACGAGATGGGCGACCCGCATTCGTATATCACTCCGGACGTGATCGCCGACTTCACCACCACTCGCCTCTCGGACGCGGGGGAGAACCGAGTCCGGGTGTCCGGCATCAAAGGCAAGCCGCCAACCGACAAGCTGAAGGTATCAATAGCGTACCGGGCCGGCTTCAAGGCCGTGGGCACCCTCGTCTACGCCTGGCCCGACGCGCTAGAGAAAGCGCAGCTCGCCGATCGCATTCTGCGAGAGCGCCTCGACAGACTCGGCCTGCGGTTCGATCAGATCCTCACCGAGTTCGTGGGTGCCAATGCGACGCATGGACCGCTCGCCGGTGACCAGCATGCGGCGCCCGAAGTTCAGCTGCGCTTTGGAGTGCGCGGTCAGGAAAGAGCCGCGGTGGAACGGTTCACGCGGGAGATAGCGCCGCTGGTGCTGAATGGTCCGCCCAGTGTCACCGGCTTCGCCGGCGGCCGGCCAAAGGTCGAGGAGATAGTCGCATACTGGCCGGCGCTGATCGACAAGGCGGTAGTCAAGACCAAAGTGGACATCGTCCAATGAATGTTCGTCTCATCGACATCGCCCACGCCCGATCCGGCGACAAAGGTGACACCGCCAACGTCGGTGTGATCGCGGTCGACCCACGTTGGTACGACGTCCTCGTCGAGTTCGTCACCCGCGATCGCGTCGCCGCGCACTTCAAGGGAATGATCGACGGAGGTGTCGAGAGATACGAGCTGCCGAACCTCAACGCGCTCAATTTTTTGCTCCATGGCGCACTCGATGGAGGAGGAACTTTGTCGCTCAAGACCGACGCGCAAGGCAAGGTGTATTCGACCGCGCTTCTGCGCATGGTGATCGACGTGCCCGACGCCGAGGCCAGGCGTCTAGAGCTGCCGGCGGCTGGATGAAAAATGTCCGAGTGACGGTCGACGGCCTGATTGGACGCATCGTGCTGGCTCGCCCGGAGAAAAAGAACGCCCTCGATCGCGTCACCGCCGATGAGCTCGGCGAAGCGCTTTTTGCCCTCAGCGAGGCGCCGGTGAGAGTCGTTGCGATCGAAGGAGATGGACCGGATTTCTGCGCCGGCGCCGATCTCGCGGCGCTCGAGGGAATGCTCGACTCGCCGCGGCAGGCACACATCGACGACGCCAAAGCTCTCGGCCACGTCTTCCACACCATCCGCCGGATGGAGAAGCCGGTGGTGGCGCTTGTGAGAGGCCGCGCCTACGCCGGCGGCGCCGGACTCGCTACTGCCTGCGACATCGTGCTCGCCCACGAGGACGCGCGCTTCGGGTATCCGGAGGTGACGATTGGCTTCGTTCCAGCGATGGTGATGACCCTGCTGCGCCGTTCCGTCGGCGAAAAGCGGGCGTTCGACCTCGTTAGCACGGGGCGCATCATCAAGGCCGACGAAGCAAAGGACCTCGGTCTGGTCTCGCGAGTGATTGCGGCCAGAGGCTTCGATGAGGTCTGCCAGGGCGTTCTCAACCAGCTCGCCGATCATGAGCCGAGCGCGATGGCGGCAACCAAGACGCTTTTCTACAAGCTGGATAATCTCGGCTTCCTCGACGGGATTTCCGCCGGCATCGTCGCCAACGCCGACGCTCGCTCGACGGCGGCATTTCGCTCCGGGGTGAGAAAGTTCACCAATCGAAAGAGGAACGATTCATGAAGCCGTTCACCACCGCCAAGCTGGCGCTGATGCTCGTCGCCGCTGTGCTTCTCGCCTGGGGTATACGCACCGACGACGCCGCGCTCAGATGGGCCGGAATCGGATTCCTGTTCATCGCGCTCATTCTGCGATTCTTCAAGCCGCGGAAGCCGCGCGGGAGTCCGTGAGCAATCCAGCGCGCTCGCCCGGCCGTCTACCCACCCCGCCGCGTCCGACCACGATCATAGAGTCGCCGCGGCTGTCAAAAAAGGTCGGCGCCGACCTGATTCTCGCCAGCGAGACCTTTCAGTATACAGGAAGCTTCAAGTTCCGTGCTGCCTACAATGTCGCGCTGAACGTCCGGCAGGCGCACATAATCACGGCTTCATCCGGGAATTTCGGGCAGGGCATTGCCTACGCGTGCTCGCTGTTCGGCAAGCGCTGCACTGTGGTGATGCCGGAGACCGCGCCCCGCATCAAGGTCGATGCAGTCCGGGAGTACGGCGCCGAGGTGGATCTGATCGACGTCGACAAGAAGCGAAGGCTCGATCGAGTCGCCGAGCTGGCAAAACAATATCCGGAAGCTTACGTGGCCAGCCCGTACGACGATGATCTGGTCATCGATGGCAACGCCAGCCTCGGCCGCGAGCTTATCGCGCTCGGTCTGGGTCTGGACTACATCGTCGCCCCGATCGGCGGTGGTGGACTGACCTCTGGTTTGGTGAAAGCGGTAGAAGGCAGCAAAACCATGGTCCTTGCCGCCGAGCCGCTGCTCGCCAACGACGCGGCCGAATCATTTCGGGCGGGTCACATCGTATCGCGTGCCGATGAATCGGCGACGATCGCCGACGGCGCGCGGGTGCTGCGGATCGGCGACCGAAATTGGGAAGTTCTGAGACAAGGGCTGGCCGGAGTGATCGAAGTCACCGAGGACCAGATCAAGGAAGGAGTTCGACTCCTCTTCGCTCTGGCCAATCTCAAGGCGGAGCCGACGGGCGGCCTGGCGCTGGGCGCGCTTCTCGCCGAGCCAGAGCGGTTTCGCGGCAAGCGCGTGTGCTGTGTCGTGAGCGGTGGGAACGCCGACCCCGCGCTGTACGCCTCACTCACCAGGGACATCTGAAGACTCGCCGCGACTGAACACTTACGCGCGCGGCGAGCCGGCACCGGCTGCCGGCTCTCGTCGCTAACTTTCGGTAGATGGCGACGCCGACGATTCACGACGCCGAGCGCGTTCTCAAGAGCGCTTTTGGCTACGACAAATTCAGACCTGGACAGGAAGCCGCCGTCACGGCGATCCTGAGCGGCCGCGACACGGTCGTGGTGCTGCCCACCGGCGGCGGCAAATCCCTCTGCTTCCAGGTTCCGGCGCTGCTGCTCCCTGGAATCACCGTTGTGGTCTCGCCCCTGATTTCTTTGATGAAGGACCAGGTCGACGCTTTGACCGCCAAAGCTCTTCCCGCGGCGTTTATCAACAGCACATTGACGCCAGGGCAGGTGTCCGACCGCCTCATCCGCGCTGAGCGCGGCGAGCTCAAGCTCCTCTACGTAGCCCCGGAGCGCTTCGACTACGGGCGAACGGCGGAGCGACTGCGCAAGATCGGCGTCTCGCTGCTGGCGATCGATGAAGCGCACTGCATCAGCCAGTGGGGCCACGATTTCCGACCCAGCTACCTCCGCGTCCGGGCCGTTCACGAGGCGCTCGGCTCGCCGACGACGATCGCGCTGACGGCAACGGCGACGCCCGAAGTTCGCCGCGACATCGTGCGCGAGCTGGCGCTCAGAAATCCGGAAACGATCATCACCGGTTTCGACCGGCCGAACCTGTCGTACTTCGTCGTTCCCGCCAAGAACGAATCTGAAAAGGAGCGGCGTCTGGTCGAGATTCTGAGGCGCTACGACGGCCTGGCGGTGATCTACGCATCGACGCGGCGCGCCGTCGACGAGCTGACCCAGGTTCTGGAGCGCGGCAGGGTCCGCGCCGCCGGCTACCACGCCGGACTCGACGACACCCGGCGTCACGAAGTTCAGGAAGCCTTCATGACCGAGAAGATCCGGGCCATCGTCGCGACCAACGCTTTCGGAATGGGCATCGACAAACCCAACGTCCGGCTGGTGATTCACTACGCCATGCCGGGAACGCTCGAAGCGTACTACCAGGAGGCGGGAAGGGCGGGGCGCGATGGCTTGCACTCGGACGTCTTCCTTTTGCACTCGTTTCCCGACCGCTTCACCCATGAGTTTTTCATCAAGGGGTCGCACCCGGAGCGGGCAGTCGTGGAAAGGACCTACGACGCAATGCGCCGGCTCTCCGACCGGCAGGGCTTCGTGCGCGAAGATCCGGAGGACATCGCCAGGACCATCAAGCCCAAGGCAAATGGTCGAGAGGTCGAGGGCGCGCTCCGGATTCTTACCCGCGCCGGAGCCGTCACCGCCAGCAGCGGCGAACAGGCCAGAGTACACGCTCGACTGCTGGCGACGCCGGAGCGGATCAAGCGCGAACTGACGGGCGACGCCAACCGCGAGCTCGGATTCCTGCGGGCTCTGTGGCGGGGCGTCGGCGAGGCGCTGCGCACCGGAGCGGTCGTCGATCTCGACGGGCTTCCACCCGGACTGGGTGGCGCGGCCAACGCCTTGCCGCTGCTCGAAGCCCTTCAGGATCGGCAGTTCCTGATGTGGGAGCGGCTCGGCAGCGGGCTCTACGTGGCCGATCGCAACGCTCCGATCTCGAAGTTCGCCATCGATTGGGCGGCGCTCGATCGCCGTCGCGGCGCCGAGTTATCGAAGCTGCAGGCGGTTCAGAGGTACGCATACACCAAGGAATGCCGACGCGGTTTCGTGTTGCGCTATTTCGGCGATCCCGCCGCCCGCCGCACCTGTGAAGGCTGCGATAACTGCCTGGGGATCGCAGTGACCGTCGAGGCCGGCGACGAAGCCGCTCCCCGCCTCCGCGGTCGACGCGTGAAAGGGCCGCCACGGGCGCGCGAAGACTCGGAAGTGACGATCGGGGCCGCCGACGAACGGTTGCTCGCCGCGCTGAAATCGGTACGCACCAGCATCGCCCGCGAGGAACACGTGCCGCCGTATATTGTATTCTCTGATCGGACCCTCGCTGAGCTGGCACTTCGCCGACCGCGTTCGCTCAGTGCTCTACGGGATGTCCGTGGGGTGGGACCGATGAAGCTCGAGCGTTATGGCCCGCGCTTTCTCGACGCGATCTCCAAAGCTGATGACACCGAGGCAGCCTGACGACGGCTGCCGATAAATCCGATGGTCTGGTAATGAAAAAAACAAAGGCAACCCTGTTCGCGCCGCGGCTGGCGGCCCTCTTCCTCGCCTGCCTCTGCGGCGGAGCAATCCGCGCCGTTGCGCAGCAAACCGCGTCCGACACGCCACTACCGTTCGACCCGGCGGTCACCGTGGGTACGCTGCCAAACGGCATGCGCTACTACATTCGCGAGAATCACAAGCCGGAAAAACGCGCCGAGCTCCGGCTCGTCGTCAATGCCGGCTCCGTCCTCGAGGATGAAGACCAGCGGGGCCTGGCGCACATGGTGGAGCACATGGCGTTCAGGGGCACCAAGAAATTCCCCGGCAATCAGGTCTCGAGCTACCTCGAGTCGATCGGTATGCGCTACGGTCCCGACATCAATGCCTTCACCAGCTTCGACGAGACCGTGTACATGATCACGATCCCGACCG
>DASXGU010000254.1:0-3809 GCA_036488915.1 Gemmatimonadaceae bacterium
ATCTGCGCGGTGATGTCGGTTGGCGGAGTGTAGCCGCTGGCGTGCTCCCCCGTCCGCGACAAGCCACTGGGCGTCGTTCGGACTCCAGTTACCCGCTGATTCTCGGTGAGAAGGGCCGCAGCGGGAAAACCGGTGAAGATGTTGACGCCGAGCCCTTCCGCCTTCTCACCGAGCCAGCGAACGATCTCGCAGATCGACGCTATGTAGTAGCCGTGATTCTGCATCGTCGGCGGCGTCGGCATTCTGATAGCGCGACTCTCGGTCATGAAATAGACGCGCTCCCCCGTCACCGGCGCGCGAAACGGAAAGTCCTTGTCCTCGAGCTCGGGAAACAGAGCGCGCATTGCGACGGGATTCACCGCCGCGCCCGAAAGTGAATGTTCGCCCAGCGCGCCCGCCTTCTCCAGAACTCCGATCTGAACGTCGCCGAGATCGCCGCCGGCCTCGTTGTCGGCCTTTATCAGCCGCGCCAGCGCGATCGCGCCCGCGAGTCCGGCCGGACCGCCACCGACGAACAGGACATCCATCGGCACCGCCTCAGCATCGGGCGCGTCGGTGAGAATCAGCCGGTCGAGCGGCAGCGGCGGCTGGTGCGCACTCGGCAAAACCGTCAACCTGCGATCGGCCATCAATGGTGGGACTTGGCGCCGCGTACGGCTTCGGTGAGCGCGGGAATGACCTCGAAGACATCGCCGACGATTCCGTAATCGGCAACCTTGAAGATCGGCGCGTCCTTGTCCTTGTTGACGGCGACGATCGTCTTCGACGTGCGCATGCCGGCCAGATGCTGCACCGCGCCTGAGATTCCGACCGCGATGTAGAGCTCCGGGCTCACCAGCCGCCCCGTCTGTCCAATCTGGTCGCTGTGGGGTCGCCAGCCGTCGTCGGTGACGGCGCGCGTGGCGCCGACCGCGGCATTTCCGAAAGCAGCGGCGAGGTCTTCCACCAGCTTGAAGTTCTCGGCCGCCTTGAGTCCGCGTCCGCCCGCGACGACGACCGGCGCTTCGGCGAGATCGAGCTTCCCGCCCCCACCCTGCTTCGTCTCTACCACTTTCACTTTCGTTGTCGCGGGATCCATCGCAGGCTGAACGTTCTCAACGCGGCCTGCCTTGGCCATTTTTGCCGGCGCAATCACGTTTGGCCGCAGCGCGATGATCGCCGGCGTGGTGGCGATTACCACAGTGGCGATCACCTTGCCGATGTTCATCGGGTGCCGGACCACGACGCTGTCGCCTTCGATCTCGAACGACAGCACGTCGGTCACCGCGCCTGCTCCGAGGCGCGCGGCTATACGCGGCGCGAGATCGCGGCCCTGGGCCGAAGTGCTGAATACCGCCGCCCGATATCCGCCGGACTTGATGCGATCGGCCGCGGTCGCCGTCGCGACCTCCGGGCTGTAGTTGCCGAGCGCCGCGTGCTCGACGACGATCACGACATCGGCACCGTACTCGGCGATCTGTGATGCCTTGCCCGCGACCCCCGCCGGTCCGAGCACCATCGCGTGCACTTCGCCGCCGGTTTTGTCGGCAAGCATTCGCGCAGCGGTAACAGCTTCGAGTCCGACCTTGCGCACGTCGCCGCCCCGCGTTTCGACAAAAGCAAAGACGTTCGCCATCAGAGAATCTTCGCCTCCGTCTGGAGCAGCCGAATCAGCTCTGGCACGGCCGCGGCGCCCTCACCGACGACGCGACCAGCCTTACGCTCGGGGGGAAGCTCCATTTTCCGAATCGTCAGCTGCGGCTGCGGCAACCTGGCAGGCTTCACCTCGAGCGGCTTTTTCTTGGCCGCCATGATGCCCTTGAGCGACGGGAGCCGCGCCTGGTTCAGCCCTTCGTCGACTGTCAGCACCGCCGGGAGCGGGAATTCGACGATTTCCTGCGCGCCCTCGAGCTCGCGCTTCGCCGTCCCTTTCCCTCCGGCGATCTCGAGCGAGGAGATTGCCGTAACACAGGGAAGGCCGAGCAGCTCCGCGACCATGGGGCCGACGACACCGTTCGCGGCATCGGGCGACATCTTGCCGAAGAAAATCAGGTCGTATGCGCCGGGCTTGAGCTCCTCGGCTAGCGCGGTGGCGATGGCCAGTCCATCGAATGGGACCTTGTCGGCCTTGAGCTGGACTCCGCGATCCGCGCCCATGCTCAGCGCTTTCCTGATCGTCTCCTGGACCACGTCGGGGCCGAGGGAGATAACGGTGACTTCGCTGCCGGCGTTGGCATCCCGGAGTCTGAGGGCTGCTTCGACCCCCCAGGCGTCGAAATCGTTGAGGTCGAATTTGAGACCCGCTTCATCGACCGACGCGCCATCGGCGCCGATTCTAAACCGGACATCCATGTCGGGAACACGCTTGACGCACACAGCAATCTTCACCGCGAAATCTCCATGTGAATGATTTCACATAAAGATACACGGAACGGGCCGCGCCCCGTAAAATCCGCGTTGATGCGCGTTCGCCATCGGTTACGCGAGGGTCCGAGACAGAACAGGTCCGGACGCCATCCGCGCGCCCGGACCCTTCGCTCCGCTTGGCTGCAACCGGGCTAACGCTATACCGGCAGCGTCATTCGGGCGTCAGAGGCATTTCGCGCGCTCCAGACATTCACTCGAATGCACTCAAGCCGGTGACCGCCTGGCCGAGGATGAGAGTGTGGATGTCGTGGGTGCCTTCGTAGGTATAGACGCTTTCCAGATTTTCCATGTGCCGCATCGACGAGTACTCGGCGAGGATGCCGTTGGCGCCGAGCAGCCGGCGCGCTTCGCGGGCGATGTCCGTGGCAACGCTGACGTTGTTGCGCTTGGCGAGTGAAACCTGCTGGGGAGTGAACGTGCCCGCGTCCTTCATGCGTCCGAGATGCAGGGCCAGAAGCTGGCCTTTTACCAGCTCGGTCAGCATGTCCGCCAGGCGCTGCTGCTGCAGCTGGAACCCGGCGATCGGCTTTCCGAACATCACTCTGTTGCCGGCGTAAGCAAGTGCCTCCTCGTAGCAGGCCTGCGCCGCCCCCATCGCGCCCCAGGCGATTCCGTAGCGGGCCTGGGTGAGGCACATGAGTGGACTCTTGATGCCGCCGGACTTGGGGAGCAGCGCGTCGGCGGGAACCCTCACGTCCTGCAGCACCAGCTCGCTGGTATCGGATGCGCGAAGCGAAAGTTTTCCCTTCTGGTCCCTGGCGGTAAATCCGGGAGCGTCGGTTGGGACGATGAAGCCGCGGATGGATTTGTCGCTCTTGTCCTCGCCGGTCTTGGCCCAGACGACGGCGACGTGGGCGGTGGATCCGTTGGTGATCCACATTTTGGCGCCGTTGATGACCCAGCTGCCGTCGCGCTGGACCACCGCGCGGGTGATCATGCCGGACGGGTTGGAGCCGTAATCAGGCTCGGTGAGACCGAAGCATCCGATCATTTCGCCTTGCGCCATTTTCGGCAGGTAGTGCCGCTTCTGCTCTTCGCTGCCGAAGGCGTAGATCGGGTACATCACCAGGGCGCCCTGCACCGAGGCAAAAGAGCGGACGCCGGAATCACCGCGCTCGAGCTCGTGCATGATGAGCCCGTACGCGACGTTGTTGAGCCCGGCGCACCCGTACTCCTCCGGCAAATTGGCGCCGAACATCCCGAGATTGGCCATCTCAGGGATCAGCTCGCGCGGAAATCTTCCCTCTACGTAGCAGTCGCCGATGACCGGCAAGACCTTCTCGTCGACGAACGAGTGAACCGTATCGCGAACGGCTCGCTCCTCCTCGGAGAGGACGGAGTCGAGATTGTAAAAATCAGTCATCGGGGAAAGTTAGTGGAGGACCGGGGCGTCGGACGGGCGG
>DASXGU010000277.1:0-6695 GCA_036488915.1 Gemmatimonadaceae bacterium
AACGAACCCGACAACACCAACCGCCCGGCCTACATCGCATACGAGCCGATAAACAAGCCCGAGCTGACCCTGGTCCTGATGCGGAAGGCATTTGCCTGGGCCCGCGCTGTGAATCCATCGCAGCCACTGACGGCAGCCCCATGGCTCGGCGACTACGTCGATCCAGCGCGCATGCGGCCGGCGACGATGTTCATGCTCGAGAACTCGGATGTGATCACGTTTCACAGCTACGACGACAGCGCGACGGTGGAAAAGCTGATCACCGCGCTGGAGCGCTACGGCCGCCCGATCATCTGCTCCGAGTACATGGCCCGTCCACGCGGCAGCACCTTCCAGGCAATTCTTCCGATCTTCGCGCGCCGACACGTAGGCGCGATCAACTGGGGATTCGTATCGGAGAAGACCCAGACGATTTATCCATGGGATTCATGGAACAACGAATACACAGCGGAGCCGAAGGTCTGGTTCCACGACATCTTCCGCGCTAATGGGCAGCCGTATGATCCGCGTGAAGTGGCGTTTATCCGGTCAATTACGCGGAGCGGGATTCGGCCGATCTTGAGGAGCGATCGAGCTGGACTGACGGAATCGAGGTCTGGGGGGTGATCAAGGATCGATGACTAACTGCATCGATCATCGAGGATTAATCCAGGATTGCTGACTCGACACGCGATGAAGCGAACTCCCGGGCAACAAAACGGTCTTTCGTTTTGGATCTCCGGATCGCATCATCGTAGCATGTCTCATTTTGGACCTGCAGTTTCGCACGAGAACGCAAAGGACCCACTATTCCGCATGCGGGCGTATTACCTGGCGGCCGATCTGCTCAAGCCGGCCTGGCTCGATGCGAAGAGGCTGAGCGCCGAGCCGGTCACTGAGCGGATTGCCGGCCAGCTCTACGCAGCGGTGAACTCGATCACAGCAAATCTTGGCGAAGGCTACTCGCGCAGCTCGGGCAAGGACCGGGCGAGGTTTTTTGAATACGCACTGGGCTCTGCCCGGGAAAGCGTTAGCTGGTATCAAGGCGCACGACCGGTGCTGGACGACGTCGTACCCGATCGCCTCGACACGCTCGAGGAAATTCGTCGCCTCTTGATCGCGACTATCCCACGCGAGCGCGCATCGGGTATCCCCAGGAACAAGGGCTAATTGCGCCTCAACTTCCTCATCAGTCGCAATTCGCAGGAGTTTTTCGTCAGCAACCCTCGATAAGTCCTCGATGATCGATGCTCTTAGTCATCGGCCCTCGATTAGCGCGATGATCGCGTTGCTCTTGTCGCCTCGACCAAAGAACTATGGCTATTCCCCGACTCTATGTCAGTCCCGCCGCCTGAGTCCATGTCAAGGCTAAGCGTGGTCGAGGACTACTCGTGCTCCAACCCCGTCCTGTGCTATCTAATTTCCGTCGCCTCTCCCGCCGCGCTATGCAACGGCCTTGCCTTCGCTTTCCGTCCGAAGTAGAGCATCAAACCCCCGAACACCAGCATCACGATTCCCCACCACAAATTGATCGCGATGTTCTCCGACCGCGCGTAAAGCTGGACGTCGGACTTTGTGACGAGTCCGTAAACCGTGAGGATTCCGCCAAGTAGCAGAAACAGGCTGCCAATGGGAATCCTGATGTCGAAGCGAGGGGCTCCGCTCATGACCTCTCCTAGAAAAAGATGATGTTGAGCAGGAGCGCCAGCGACAGCACTATCCCGGCGATCACCGTCGGCCGTTCATACCACACGACGTCGCCTTCGACGGGCTTCGGGGTCAGGCTGTAGACGAGTCCGCGCAGCTCCTCTTCCGGACGGGGCCTGGTGGCGAGGCTCACGACGATCGTCACGATGAAGCACGTCACCCACGCCGCGATCGCCGTCCAGAAGGTCTGGCCCAGCTCGCTGCGGTAGACGATGTGGGCGCCGAAGTAGCCGCCCTTGACGCCGGGGACCGCCCCCGCCGCCAGCGAGATGCCATGGTGAATCGCCGCCGCCGCCGTCCCCGCCAGCAATCCGATGAACGCCGCGTGCCCCGTCGTCCGCTTCCAGAACATGCCAAGGGCGAAAGTGGCAAACAGCGGCGCATTCACGAAAGCGAACACCAGCTGAAGCAGGTCGAGAATGTTGTTGAACGAGTTGGCGACGTACGCCGCCGCGATCGACAGCACGATCCCGAACACCGTGGCGACACGTCCCATCCACAGATAGTGCTCGTCGCTCGCGCCCTTCTTGATGTGGCTCTGGTAGATGTCGTAGGTCCACACCGTATTGAATGCGGTGACGTTCCCCGCCATTCCCGACATGAACGATGCAAGGAGCGCGGTGAGGCCGAGTCCGAGCATCCCCGATGGGAAGAACCGGAGCAGCATCATCGGCACCGACAGGTCGTAGTCGAGAACGACGTGTCCCGCCTGATCGAGCAGCGCTGCTCCCGTCGCCGGATCGATCTTGGGAGGAATGATGCCCTGCCCGCCGGCGATCGCCAGTGAGTTGCCGCCGCCCGTGGAGTGCCAGTCGACGGCGAGCGCGATCATCCCGGGCAGGATCACCAGGAAGGGGAAGAAGACTTTCGGGATCGCCGCGATGAGTGGAGTGCGGCGAGCAGCCGCCATGTTCTCCGACGCCATCGCGCGCTGCACGACCAGGAAGTCGGTGCACCAATAGCCGAACGACAGCACGAAGCCCAGCCCCATCACCAGGCCGAACCACTCGACTCCTATCGGATTCTGGGAGGAATTTCCCATGTATTGCCACGTATGCGTCAGCGCGCCGGCCTCGAACCCGCGACCGACCGCGACTTCAGCGAGCTTGGACTTGAGTCCCGACCATCCCCCAGCCGAGCGAAGCCCGAGAAACACCAGCGGCGCGAATCCGAAGACGATCAAAAAGAACTGCAGCACCTCGTTGTAGATCGCGCTGGTGAGTCCGCCGAGGAAGATGTAGGCGAGCACTATGAGCGCGGCGACGATCATGCTGACGTGGAAGCTCCAGCCGAGCAGCAGGTTGAAGAGCTTGCCCATGGCGTACATCGAGATCCCGGACGACATGATGGTCATCACCGCGAAGGAGATCGCGTTGAGGCTGCGCGTCTTCTCGTCGAAGCGGAGCTTCAGGTACTCGGGGACCGACCGCGCGCGCGAGCCGTAGTAGAACGGCATCATGAACAGGCCGACGAAAACCATCGCCGGTATGGCGCCGATCCAGTAGAAATGGCTCGTCGCGATTCCGTACTTCGCCCCCGACGCCCCCATCCCGATCACTTCCTGGGCGCCGAGGTTTGCCGAGATAAAGGCGAGGCCGGCCACCCACGAGGGGATCGACCGGCCTGAGAGAAAAAAGTCGGTGCTGGTCTGCGTCGACCGACGCAGCATCCACCCAACCACGAGGACGACTGCGAAGTACACGATCATCAGGAGGTAGTCGATAGTCGCCAAGTGAGCCATTGATCGTCCCGCGCCTCGCGTGTGGTGGGATTTCCGTCCCGCTTTCCCGCCCAACCTAGCCCGATGAGTTTAGGACCGCAAACGGATGAGGCCAGCCTTGACACGCCAGTGCAAGTAAGGCCATCGACCCTCGGTTAGCCGCTTCCTCCGCAACGCCATTCCGCGCCCAAACATTGCGTTACTAGAGGGGTAGGACATTGTATGATCCGATTCTCTCCCCGCGAGCCCGTCAATAGTCTGACGCACGTAGCCGGCGCCATCATGGCCGGCGTCGGCCTGTTGGTGTTGTTGTTCATCGCCGCGGGCAACGGCAGCACTCGACAGCTGGTGGCGTTCTCCATTTTCGGGGGCAGCCTGGTGGCGACTTACTGCGCGAGCGCTTTCTATCACACCTTCGGGCTTACCGAGCGCCGCATCACCCAGCTGCGCCGCATCGATCAGATGATGATCTACATACTGATCGCCGGGACGTACACGCCGATCTGCATGATTCTTCTGCGCGGCGGCCTCGGGCTCGGCCTGCTCATCGCCGTATGGTCGATCGCAACGCTCGGCGTGGTGCTGACTATCGCGTGGGTGCAGTCGCCTCCGTGGGTCTCGAACACGCTGTACCTGGGGATGGGCTGGATCGCGGTGCTCGTAGTTCGGCCGCTTCTCGCCGCGGCACCAGCAGCGTTCGTCTTACTGCTGTTCATCGGCGGCATCATCTACACCATCGGCGCGGTGATGCTGGCGCTCGAGTGGCCGCGCGTCAAAGCGGGCTCGCTGCCGCGGCTGTTCGGGTCGCACGAGATCTGGCACCTGTGCGTCATAGCGGGGAGCTGCGCGCATTACTGGGCGATACTCGCATACACATCAGCGGTCCGATAGGGGACCGTTCCGCCAGCTCGAATGACGCTATATCCGCGCGTCGAGCGAGCCGGCTGCGAGCCCGATGACGGTCCCCGCCATCCAGCCGCCGACGACATCGTCGAGCCAGTGCTCGTCGAGGTACAATCGCGACCATCCGACACCGACCGCCACCGCGCCAACCGCGCTCCATAGCAGGATCCGCTCGCCGCGCCCGAGATCGTGGTCCATCTCCGCGGCGATCGCCACGCCGATCGCGGTGGCGGCGGTGGTGTGTCCACTCGGATACGCGTAGCGGTTGCGCTTGTGGTGCGGCCCCGCTTTGGGCGGACGTCGCTGATGGACGAAAAGGCGCATCGCGTTGTCAAAGCCGAGTGTTGCGAGCGACGCCGCAGCCGGTGCGTATCCGCCGCGGCCACGGTCCATTCTCACCAGAAGTCCCAACACCGCGGCGACCGCCGGATGAACGTGCGGCTGCGCCAGGTAACTAATGCCCTTCGCCACTGCTGTGACCCTCGGCGAGCGCCGCGGATGCACCCGTCGGCGGACGGCGCGGTCGACAGCTTTCGTTTCATCCCGCTTTACCGCGAACCCACCGCCGACCGCGATCGCCGCCGCGGTCACTCCGATTCCAGTACGCGTGATCATGCTCAGTGGTAGAGCAAGCGATGGACCCGCTTCGCAGCGGGCAGCTGGGAAGCCGGCCGAGGCCTCTCTTGCCAACAGCGATTGGGATCGGCATCGTCGGTAGCGATCTCAGTCGGAGGATTGGATGCTTCGGATGATAACGGTGATTGCCGGCGCGCTCGTGATCGGCACGACCACCAGCATTGGTGCACAGGCTCCGCAGATGAGCCCGAGCGACAAGAAGGCAGCGAAGGCAGATGCAACCGCCAAGGAGATCACGGACCTCGAGCATCGCTGGGCGCAGGCGCTCATGAAAAAGGATGTGGCGACGCTCCGCACCGTACTCGCACCGACCTATCATGATACCGACGAATCGGGCATTGCCTCGACACTAAGCGATGTCGAGTCGATGGTCACCTCACCAGATGCGCACATCGAGGCGATCAACATCACCAGTATGAACGTCGCCAAGTACGGGAAGACGGCGGTGGCGACGGGCACAGCAACGCAACGCGGAAGCTACAAGGGCCAGCCTTTCGCGCCGAGAATCGTTTTCACTGATACCTTCGTAAAACTGGACGGCAAATGGCAGGCGGTGGCGTCGCAGAGGACGGCAGTACACTAGTCGCCTGCGCGGCTGGTCTGCAGGACAGACGGCATTGCTGATTGCTGATCGATTGAGGGGTGAGGACTAAAGGCATTGCTGATTGCTGATTAATTGAGGGGTGAGGACTAAAGGCACTGCTGACTGCTGATTAATTGAGGACGGCGGACGAGGGCGTATTAACAGGGATCCGGTGCTGTCCTGACTTATCATCAATTTGCCGATGTCCCTGATTCTCGATTAATCAGCCCTGCAATTGATCGTTTACCCTCGTTCCGCTTTCGTTAGTACTTCCACTGCCCCGCGTCTTCGCCGGTTGGCGCGTGAGCGCTGATGAAGTCTGCCATCTCACGAACGAGGTTGGCCTCGGTGGTGTGTTGCCAGCCGTGGCCCTTCTCCGGACGACCGTAGTGAAAGACGGCGTTCGCGCGCGGCGAGCTCGCACTGTCAAGGAACGCCTGTAGATCGTACACCGCGAGGTTCAGAAAAAAGTTGTCCATGTCGCCGACATCGACGTGGATTTTGTCGACGAGCTGCGGGCCGATCGTCGACCAGTGCTGCGCCAGATAGTACCGCAGGTCATAACCGTGGTCGCGCATGTAGGTGGCGACTTCGTGATCGATGTGTCCGGTTCGCTTGTCCCAAAGCGGCTTGGGATACCCATCAGCGCCGACCGGTCCGAAGACTGACTCCCAGGCCTCGAGCTGGTCGGCGGAGCGGCCGTGACTGCCCAGAACATCCTCCCACCTGCTGTACTCCCTCAGGCTGGTTTCAGGCTGCCCATCGGCGGCACGCATGATGTAGCGCTCGGGGTGACGCCACTCGGTGACGGGCTCCAGGAATTGGCCGCCCGATCTGGCCAAGACAAAAGCGTTGGTGTCGGCGTAGATGTCCACCTGGCCGTAGTGGCGGAAGTCGACCGGATCCGGATAGCCGGTCCAGGTTCCCCCGAAAAATTCCGGGTGATAAACCTCGAGCGCGAGCGATTCCCACCCGCCAGTCGATCCGCCGGTGAGAACCCGGGCGTAAGGCTTTGCGATGATCCGAAAATGCTCCTCGAGATACGGGATCAGCTCGGTGAGTATCGCGTCACCGTACGGCCCGTTGTTGGCCGAGTTGACCGCGTAGGAGTCGTCGAAGTAGGGAGTGGGGTGCTGGAAGAGGATCGCGATCATTCTCGGGAAGCCG
>DASXGU010000283.1:0-2368 GCA_036488915.1 Gemmatimonadaceae bacterium
CCACGATTTCAACAATCTCCTGACGGTAATTCTCAGCTACACCGACATGCTGATCGAGGGGGTGGCGCCGAAAGACCCCCGCGCGGAGGACCTCGATCAGATTCAAAAGGCCGGCCGCGCGGCGGCGGCGCTCACGCGGCAGCTGCTCGCATTCAGCCGCCAACAGGTGATAGAGCCGCGTCTCGTCGACCTCAACGAAATCGCCGCCAGCGCCGACAAGCTGCTCCGCCGTCTGATCGGGGAAGACATCGAGCTGGAGGCCAATCTGGGAGCGGGCCCCTTCACCGTGATGATCGACCCGGGTCAGCTCGAGCAGGTGATCATGAATCTCGCCGTCAACGCGCGCGACGCCATGCCCGGGGGCGGCAAGCTGACGCTGGAGACGACCGCCGTCACCATGGATGGTGATTACGTCCGCGACCACTGGCCGGCGCATCCCGGCCGGTTTGCGATGCTGGCCGTCAGCGACACCGGCTGTGGAATGAACGAGGAGACGCGCTCGCGCATCTTCGAGCCGTTCTTCACCACCAAGCCCCCGGGCGAGGGAACCGGACTGGGCCTGGCCACGGTTTATGGGATCGTGAAGCAGAGCAATGGCTTCATCTGGGTCTATAGCGAGCCAGGCGAAGGCACGACGTTCAAGATCTATATCCCGCTCGTTGCCGGCCCGGCCGGGGAGCACGTGGAGAAGGTCGATTCCGCGACAATTCCCACTGGCACCGAGACCATTCTGTTGGCGGAGGACTCTGCCGCCGTACGCGCCGCGGTGCGACAGATTCTCGAGCGGTTCGGCTACACGGTCATCGAGGCGCCCAACGGCAAGCTGGCGCTCGCCAGCGCGGAGAGAGAGAAACAGATCCACCTCCTGCTCACGGATGTCGTCATGCCCGAGATGAGCGGACGGCAGCTCGCGGAACGGTTCGCCGAGCTGCGACCGGATGCGCGAATTCTGTTCATGTCAGGCTACACCGACGACGCCATCATTCGGCACGGCGTACTCCGGCCGGGAACGGCCTACATCCAGAAGCCGTTTTCCGCCGAGCTGCTCGCAAGGAAGGTCCGCGAGGCGCTCGACGAGGGTGGGACGTCGAAACGATGACGTCTCGATCGGGAGTCAATGGAGGCAACGGCGGCCGTGCTAACGTCTTCGTCGACCTCGAGCGATTTCGCAATGACCTCAGGGAAGGAGGCGTCGAAGAGATGTTTGGCACGCTGCTCGACACCTTCTCGCTCGATTGCCCGGCCCGTTTCGCTGCCCTCGAAAGCGCAATCGAAAGCCGGGACCCGGGCGCTATCGAGAGCGCCGCGCACGCGTTCAAGTCCGGAGCCATCACCATCCGGGCCGGCCTGCTCGCGGGCGCATTGAGCCGGATGGAGGAGGCCGCGCAGAACGGCAGCCTCGAATCGGTGGCTGATCTGCTCGAGGAGATCAGGGCCCAGAAAACCGGTGTACTGAACACGTTGGCAGGGATGGCGCGCCAGTGATTGCGGTCTCACCACCCGAGCGCGGATCGGTCAAGCAGCACTGGATCGTGGACATCGTGCGCCGCGCCAATCTGTCGAACGCCGATCGCCTGAACATTCCGGCGAGCACTTCCACGGAAGAGGCGTGGGCAATGGCCGGGGAAACATGCGCCATCGGAGAAGACGCGCTCACGCGCCTCGTCGCCGCGCATTTCAAGATGCCTGTCGCGCAGCTGGCTGCCTCGGAAGCCCACGCGCTCAAGCTCGTGCCCGAAGCGACCGCCCGCCGCCACAAAGTGCTGCCGCTCCGACAGACCGATCGGCAGCTGATCGTCGCGACTGCAAACCCCGGGGACTACGCCGCCGAGCAGGCTATCGGGTTCGTTTCGAGCCGGACACCGGTATTCGAGGTGGCGCATTCACATGCCCTGAACACGGCCATCGATTTACGCTATTCGCCCGATCGAGCGTTCGAGTCGGTCGTCGATTCGCTGGCCACCGGCGCGATCGAAGATGTGAAGGTTCTCGAGGAGGAAGTCGCTGTCCCGCTCGCGCGAGACGAGTTCGACGCCGCCCCGATCGTCAAGCTGGCAAACATTGTCCTCCAGAGCGCGATCCTCGAGCGCACGAGCGATGTGCACATGGAACCGGGAGCCAACGCCGTAATTCGGTTCCGCGTCGACGGCGTGATGCGAACGCACATGCAGCTCCCGCAGGCGGTGATGATCCGCATAGTGTCGCGAATCAAGATTCTCGCCAAGCTCGACATCGCCGACAGGCATCGCCCGCAGGACGGACGCGCCCGCATCGAGGTGCGCGGCAAGCACTACGACCTCCGCATCTCTACGGTTCCGACCCGGGACGCGGAGAAAGTCGTGATCCGGATTCTCGATCCGAGCGGAGC
>DASXGU010000210.1:0-8201 GCA_036488915.1 Gemmatimonadaceae bacterium
CCGCTCGATACTGCGATGATGTTGCCGAGGTGTGGGTACGCGACCGGTGTCGGCGCGGGCGTGGCAGCCCGGCGCGACTGGGGCTCCTGTCCCATCACCGGCAGGGCGCGACTCTTCCCGCCCGGCGCGGGTGTCGTCGGAGCTTCGGGGCGCGACTGGGCCCGCACGGGCTCGGAGGCGTCTTTGACATCGACGCGCACGTCGGTGACGCCCTGAATCTGCTGGAGCGTCTGGCGAATTTCGCGCACCACCGTAGCGTCGTCATCGGCGGCGAGAAAAACGCTGAGCCTGACCTTGCCGTCGGTAGTGGTCGCGATGTCGCGGACCATCTCCGCCTCCAGGACGTTGGTCCCTACCCGATTGTTGCGGACGCGGGAGAGCGCATCCGTTACCCGCTCCTGGAGGTTGGCGCTCATTTGGGGCTGTCTTCGGTGATCAGAACCGCTTTGAGCTCTATGACGCGCAGCTTGAGCTGTGTCTCGATCCCCTGCATGAAGGTCGCCGGCGAGCAATCGCAGTCCGGACATCCGCCTCGCATGAACAGCACCGCCGTTCCCGATGCGGGATCGAATGCGCGGAGCTCGATCGCACACTCATCGATTCTGAGAATTGGCAGGATCGAGGCGAGCTCGTCGCGTATGTGATGCTCGACGTCCGCCTGTGGGCGGGATCTCTTGCGGCGCAAAACACTCATGTGGTCAAATTAGGCGGAAGGCGGCGCGGCTGCCACGATCGCTTTTCTGCGAGTGCCGCCGGGTGTCCACGGCCATTCCTCTCACGCGACGCCCTCCTTGTCCTCCGCCGCCAGGAATTCGCGCGCTGCCGCGACGACCTTCTTGCGGACGACTTCCAGATCTCCCTCGATCAGTGCTCCAGCCGCGCGGGCGTGGCCGCCCCCACCGAATTGCCGCGCGAACTTGTTGACGTCGACGTCCCCGGTGCTTCGGAAGGAAACCTTGACCTTGTCGTGTCCCAGGTCCCTGAAGAAGAGTGCCAGACGCGTACCGCCGATCGATCGGGGATGCTCGGCGATTCCTTCGAGGTCTTCCGAGCGCAGCCCGTACTGCTCGGCCGCCCCAGCAGCGACGGAGATCCAGGAGATTCCGTACTCGGGATCGACCTCGAGCGTCGCGAGCGCATCGCGAAGCAGGTGCAGCCGCCCGACGGGCATCGATGCGTACAGGCGCCCGTACATCTCTTCCGGCTCGACCCCGGACGCGATCAGCTGACCCGCGATGCTCAGGCAGCGCGCCGTGGTATTGCTGAACCGGAATCCGCCGGTGTCGGTGAGCAGCGCAACGTAAAGTGCACGCGCGATGTCAGGCGTGATCTTGAGGCCGAGGCAGGTCGCAAAGTCGTAAATGAGCTCGCCGGTCGCGCAGGCCGCCGTATCAGCCAGCAAGAGCTTGCTCGGCGGCTCGTCGCTCGGCAGATGGTGATCGATGACCAGCTTGGGGATGGTGAGCCTGCGAACGGCTTCCGCCAGCACTCCCAGTCGCTTGACGTCGGAGATGTCCAGTACCACCAGAACGTCCGCATCCTTGAGGGCTTTCGCGCCGAGGTCGCTGGCGTCCTTGACGTCTGTGCCGAGCATGAACTTGTACATGTCCGGCCACGGCGTCGGGTTGACGATCTTGGACCGGATGCCCAGCTGCCCGAGCAGGCGCGCCAGGGCCGTCTCCGAGCCACATCCGTCGCCGTCGGCGTTGATGTGCGTGGATATTGCGACAGAGCGTCCCGCGCGGAGCTCCTGCGCGAGACGCTCGATCGACTCCCGTCGCTGCTGGGGAACGCTTAGAAGGTCAAGCACTGCCTTCCGCGCGCGCCAGCCTCGAGTGCGACCTGCTGTAAGTGAAGTACACAATGAGGCCGAGCACCATCCAGACGATCAGCCGCTCCCAGGTCGGGCCCGGGAGGCTGTACATCATGTATCCGCAGATCAGAATCCCAAGAATCGGAACGAGCGGCACGAGTGGCGTCCTGAAGGGCCGGGCAAGATTGGGCTGGCGGTAGCGCAGCACGATCACACCGGCGCAGACGATCACGAAGGCGAGGAGCGTGCCGATCGAGACGAGCTCGCCGAGCAGGCCGATCGGAAAGATTCCAGCAAAGAACGCCGCCACAATGCCGGTGAGGATGGTCGTCACGTAAGGCGTCTTGAAGCGAGGATGAACCTTGCCGAACACGGGGGGCAGCAGCCCGTCGCGCGCCATCGAGTAGAACACGCGGGGCTGACCCATCAACATCACCAGCACCACCGAAGCCAGACCCGCGATCGCGCCGATATTGATGATCGAAGCGAGCCACGCCAGAGCCGGTCCCGCCTTGTCGATGGCCACGAACACCGGGTGGGGAACGTCCAGGTCAGGGTAGTGCGCTAGCCCCGTCATGACGAGCGACATCAGGATGTACAGCACGGTGCATATGGCGAGTGAGCCGAGCATGCCGATCGGCATGTCCCGCTGCGGATTCTTGGCCTCCTGCGCGGCCGTCGAGACGGCGTCGAATCCTATGTACGCGAAGAACACCACCGCCGCGCCGCGGACGATTCCGCTCCACCCATAGTGACCGTACTCGCCGGTATTGGGGGGAATGAACGGGTGCCAATTGGCCTGATTCACGTACATGAAGCCGAAACCGATCACAAGCAGAACGATCGCGATCTTCAGGATCACGATGAAGTTGTTGAAGCGGGCGGATTCCTTGATGCCGATCACGAGAAGCGTGGTCATCAGCCCGATCAGAATGATCGCCGGGAGATTGATCACGGCACCGGTGTGGGTGAAGCCGGCGGCCTGCGTAAGCGCATGTGTCACCGGGTCGTACTTCGGCGCGTCGGCATACGCGTACGGCGCACTCGTAAAAGTGGTCGGCATGTGGATGCCGATCTGGTCCATGAAGGCTGTGAAGTAGCCTGACCAACCGACGGCAACCGTCGACGCGCCGAACAGGTACTCGAGCATCAGATCCCAGCCGATGATCCAGGCGATGAATTCGCCGAGCGTTGCGTAGGCGTAGGTATAGGCGCTGCCGGCGACGGGGATCATGCTGGCGAACTCGGAATAGCACAGACCCGCGAAGAGACAGCCGAGCCCGGAGACGATGAAAGAGATTACGATCGCCGGACCGGCGTATTGCGCTGCCGCGGTTCCCGTCAGTACGAAGATTCCGGCCCCGATGATCGCACCGATGCCCAGCGTAGTGAGGTTGAGAGCGCCGAGGGCGCGCCGAAGCGTGTGGCCCTCAGACTCTCCCGCGGCCTCCGCCTGCAGGACAGCGATGCTTTTCCTCGTACCTAAAGCCATACGGAATCTCCGAAAGCGTGAGTGGGTCGAGCGTCCAGTTCTGTATACAGTTGACGAGTGGCGCAACAAGTTGCCGCCGCGCGCTCGGCGGTGTCAAGCAATTACAGGGAGTAGTTTGGCGCCTCGCGCGTGATCGTTACGTCATGCGGGTGGGACTCGCGAAGCCCTGCTGCGGTAATCCTCACGAACTCGGCTTCGGTCCGCAGCTGGTCGATGTCGGCACAGCCGACGTAGCCCATTCCGCTGCGAAGCCCGCCGACCATCTGAAAGAGCACGTCGCTGACCGGTCCCTTGTACGGTACCCTGCCCTCGATCCCCTCTGGGACCAGCTTTTTCGCCGACATCTCTCCTTCCTGGAAATAGCGGTCGGCGCTGCCGTCCTGCATGGCCGAGAGACTCCCCATGCCGCGGATCATCTTGAAGCGGCGTCCCTCGAGCAACAGCGACTCACCCGGACTTTCCTCGGTGCCGGCCAGCATCGATCCCATCATCACGCTCGACGCTCCGGCCGCCAGCGCCTTTACGATGTCGCCCGAATACTTGATTCCGCCGTCGGCTATCACAGGCACTTCCCCCGCGCCCTCGACGGCGTCGAAGACGGCTGTCAGCTGCGGAACGCCCACGCCGGTCACCACACGGGTCGTGCAGATGGAGCCGGGTCCGACGCCGACTTTAACCGCATCGACTCCTC
The DNA here is from genome assembly GCA_036488915.1 of Gemmatimonadaceae bacterium. Taxonomy (GTDB): domain Bacteria; phylum Gemmatimonadota; class Gemmatimonadetes; order Gemmatimonadales; family Gemmatimonadaceae; genus UBA4720. The sequence goes on from DASXGU010000210.1 coordinate 3,997, forward strand.
GCTCCACCAGCGCCCTGGCGCCGGCGCGAGTGGCGACATTGCCGGCGACCAGCTGCACATCGGGGAACATGTCGCGAACGGTTGCAGTCGCCTCCAGCACCCCCTCGGAGTGCCCGTGAGCCGTATCGACGACGAGCACATCCACGCCGGCATCAACCAGTGCGCGGGCCCGATCGAGGTAGTTCGCGGCACCGATCGCCGCCGCCACCCGCAGGCGTCCGTGCTGATCCTTGTTGGAGTTCGGGAATTCGCGTCGCTTGTGGATGTCCTTGACGGTGATCAGACCCCGCAGGGTTCCCTGTCCGTCCACCACCGGCAGCTTCTCGATTCGGTGCTTGCCGAGTATGGCCTCTGCTTCCTCGAGGGTCGTTCCTTCGGGTGCGGTGACCAGATTCTTCGACGTCATCGCCTCGCGCAGTGGTCGGTCGAGATTGCGCTCGAACTGGAGGTCGCGGTTGGTGATGATGCCGACCAGGTGTCCGTCGCGATCGACGATCGGCACCCCCGAGATCTTGAAACGACGCATCAGCGCCACCGCCTCGCGGAGCGTTCCTTCGGGCGAGAGTGTGATCGGATTGAGAATCATCCCGCTCTCGGATCGCTTGACGCGATCGACTTCGGCGGCCTGGCGATCGATCGACATGTTCTTGTGGATGACGCCGATACCGCCGGCGCGGGCCATCGCCATGGCCATGTCCGATTCGGTGACTGTGTCCATCGCCGCCGACGCGAACGGCACATTTAGCGATATGCCGCGGGTGAAGCGCGACGCGGTGCTGACGTCCTTGGGATGAACCAGCGAATGTCGGGGACTGAGCAGCACGTCGTCGAAAGTGAGCACGATGTCCGCTCTGACCCGCGCCTGCTGCGGCTCGCCCGGTCCATGGCCCTTTATGCGCGAAAGCCCGCTTCCGGCTTCTGCCGGATGGGCGGGCTTTTTTGATGACGATGGCCGAGTTGTGGTTGCCATAGCTAAAGGTATGGTGCTGTGCGGTTTGCGTCCAGAGGCCGGAACGCCGTGGCTGGGTGCGGCAACAAAAAAAGGCAGCCGGGGGTACCGGCTGCCTTTTTTCGTTTTTGGTCAATCCTATGGGAAGACCGGCGCTGGCGGAGCCTCCTGCTGTGGCAGCCGGACCTTGGGCGGCTTGCCGTAGTTCCACTGGAAGCTCAGGAAAGCAGCCCGCACTCCGAACTCTCGCGCGGTGATCTGCTCGAGGTTGTCATCGCCGGCCTTGATCCGGAACTTCATGGTGTTGAACGGATCCTGGAAGCGGACCGCGACGCTCATATTGTCGCCGTCGAGCTTCTTGCGCAGCGTCAGGGTGGTCATCTGCATCGCCGAGAACCTGCCCTTCTCGATGTTCATCGGAGCACGATAGAAGTAGTTCCCCTGCAGGATCACGGTTGGATTCACCTGGGTGGTGGCGTTGAGGCGATACGACCAGGTGACGGCGTTGGACGACAGCGCCGACTGCGATCCGCCGTCGGTGACCATCTTGTAGATGTTGAATCCGGCGAGGGCGTTGAGCTTGGGCCCGAGACGCAGCGAGCCGTTCAGGTCCGTGCCCCACGAGTTGCTCTTGTCGAGATTCTGGAAGCTGACCGACGTGACCTCGCGGCCATCGACCGTGTCGGCGGTGTTGATGTCGACGCGAATGACGTCGGTCGTGCGCCGGTAAAACGGCGACAGCTGCACCGATCCGAGCTGGCCGGTCTTGCTCAGCCCGAGCTCGAACGCGTCGGTGTATTCGGGGTTCAGGCGCGGGTTGCCGATGAACACGTTCTGCTGGTCGAAGAAGACCGGGAACGGGTTGAGCTCCTGGGTTCCGGGCCGGCGGATGCGGCGCGAGTAGCTCACCTTGAGCTGGGTCTGGTCATCGGGCTTGTACATAATGACACCGCTCGGGAACAAGCTGTGATACTTGTATGGGTAGCTCTGGGCGTTGGCGAGATCGAAGTTGCGATTCGCCCACTCGGCGCGGAGTCCGGCCTGCAGGTCGAACTTGCCAACGCTCTGACTGAGGACTCCGTAACCGGCGTGAACCTGGTCGTCGAACGTGAACTTGTTGCTGAGAGGGCTCATCGACCAGTTGCCGTTGCCGAGCGCGTCCTTGAAGACCTGGAAATCCTGGTCGAGCCAGCGGTCGGTTTCCTTGAGTCCGGACTCGAGCTTGGACTTGGCCCAGAGGGGCCGGGTGTAATCCGCCTGGGCGGTCAGCTGCCTGGTGACGCCGTTATTGCTGTCATTCTCGCCGGCGAAGGCGGAGCCCGAGCTGGAACCGTCGGGATTCTGCGGCTCCTGCCAGAGCAGAACATCGCTCTCGTCCCGCGAGCGGTTGAACCGGACTTCGGTCGACAGCTCGTGGGTGCGCGGCTGGATGGTGTGCTTCCACGACAGCGAATTGTCCCAGGTCAGGCCGCGTGACTTGGTGTTGCGGTCCATGTCGTAGCGATCGACGAATACCCCGTTCGCGTCGAGGTCGACGTAGCCGGCGAGCGCCGCGTCGTTCCCGTGACGGCGATTTACCGTCAGCGAGTTGGAGAGGACGTCCTTATCGGACAGCTTGTAGTCGATGTTGCCGGTGAAGTTGTGTCCACCGTTGATGGTTCGGCCGTTGATGTCCTGGTTCTGAAAATCGAGCGTCGATCCAGTGGGGTCGAAGCGCTGGCGGTCGTTGAGACCGACCACGGCGCGATCATCGGCGTTGAATCCGTAAGTACCGAACAGTGTCACGGGACCACGCTGGTATCCGGCGTTGGCTCCGGCGTTGAAGCGATACGGCGCGGCGTATCCGGCGTTGACGCCTCCGCTCAGACCGAGATCGGCGTTGGCCTTGAGCACGATGTTGATGATGCCGGCCATTCCCTCGGGATCGTACTTCGCCGACGGATTGGGCACGACCTCGATGCGCTCGACGATGTTGGCCGGGATCTGCTTGAGGTACGCGGCGAGCTGCGGTCCGGTGATCGGCGAGGGGCGGCCGTTGATCTGAACGGCGACGTTCTCGTTGCCGCGCAGGCTGACCTTGCCGTCGCCGTCCACCTCAACCGATGGAGTGGCTGCGAGCACGTCGCTCGCGGTGGACGCCGCAGGTGCGACGTCCTTGGCCTTGTAGGTGTTGCGATCGGGCTCGATGATGACGGTCGGCTTTTCACCCGTGATCTGCACGCTCTGCAGCGTGACGGAGACGCGGGCCAGCTTGATGTTGCCGAGGTCGGCGCTGGGCGCCGTCGGATCGATGGTGAACTCGTGCGTGTCCAGCGGCGTGAAGCCTATGCCGGAAACGCGCAGGTAGTAGGTGCCGGGACGAAGTCCCTGGATGCGGAACGTGCCGTCCTCGGCGCCGTAGGCGCCGGCGACGAGCTTGCCGGTTGCCTTGAGCCGGACGCCAACGGCGGGCCGGGGCACCGCTGCGGCGCTGCTGTCAGCCGCGATGATGACGCCGTGCACTTCTCCCGCGGCAGCAGCGGCCTGCCCCTGCGGTGGTCCGGCGGGGTTTTGGGCGCCGAGCGATACGGCGGCGAGGTTGAGTACCAGGGCGAGAAGAACGAACAGGATGCGCTTCATGGGGCCAGCTCTCTGGAGAGATGGATCGGTGGACTTGATGTAGGAGGGTCCCCCCACATCTCCCGGCAATACGTATTTGACAGCGGGAGGTTTCAGGAGGTTCGCTGCTGATTTCCGGATGTCGAATCCGGCTTCAGGGATGGAGTTCTGGCGAGTGCCTGTTACGTCCCGATCTGCCAGGGTCTAATCGAGCTGGTACGAGTGTGTTCCAGCGTCGATGTTGACCGACATTCTGCCAACCAGCTGTTTTTCGAGGTCCTCATCGACCGGCAAGGGTTTCAGCCAGACATCGAAGGGTCCAATGGCGCGCGCCATCAGAAGGATCTCCTGGCTTGGCTGTTTGCAAAGGACTGGGCGATGACGCCCCTGACGAGACGGTTCCAGCCGGGATGGGAACGCTCGAGCTCCGCCGTCGCCCAGCCCCTCACGTCGCATAGTCCGAGCGCCACTCCGGGGGACCGGCTCACTCCCATGTTGCAATGCAGTATCACACGGTCCACGTCGGCCCATTGCTCCATGAACGCCACGATTTTCAGGGCGTGCTCCTCGGCGAACAGAATGTCTGCCGGATCGCTTCGCTGTACGACATCATCGAACTGCAGGCGCAGCACGGCCTGAAAAGAGGGGGAGATTCCAG
>DASXGU010000014.1:0-2227 GCA_036488915.1 Gemmatimonadaceae bacterium
CGAGCGGAAGTCAAACTCTCCGGCGGCGATCTGTCCCCAGCCGAAGAATCGCGTGCCCAGCCAGCCACCGATGAAGGCGCCGACGATGCCGAGGAGAATGGTGATGATACAACCGGAAGGGTCCCGCCCTGGCACCAGAAACTTCGCCAGTGTCCCCGCGACGAGGCCGAGAAGAATCCAATAGAGCCAGAGCGGCAAACCCTTCCCCTGCTCGTTGTGCTATGGAACCCGTGGCGCGCGGTTTCTGGTCGCCATCCTGTAGATCCACAGCAGGATGAGCGCGCCGATCACCGCCAGTATGATGCTCTGGATGGAAAATCCGTTCAGTCCGACACCGGTGAGCGTATTCCCGAGGAAGCCGCCGATGAATGCGCCAACGATGCCGATGATCATGGTAACGACGATGCCACCGGGATCGTTGCCCGGCATAATGGCCTTGGCGATCGCGCCCGCGATCAGTCCAAGAACAATCCAAGCGAGAATTCCCATCTTCCCTCCAGTATGGTTTTACGTCAGCCGACAGGATGGAACATCGGTGCCGGTACAGGTGCAACCTGCGTACCATAGGTGAGCAGTACGTAGCATCGAACTGGCAACGCGACTAGGATACGGCGGAATGACCACGCCTGCAACCCAACCTCACGAAGACGACGTACTTGGCAAGGCGTACGACCGCAAGCTTATGCGTCGGCTTCTGGTCTACACCCGGCCTTATCGCACCCTGATGTACGGCGCGTTCGCGCTGCTGTGCGTCGAGGGCGGCGTCCAGGTCGTGGGTCCGCTGCTTACGCGGCGAGTGATCGACGTCGCCGTGCCGGCGCACGATGCGCGGGTGGTGATGATCTGCACCGCGCTCTTTTTCGCGGCGCTGGTCGCCGACTTCATCACTTCCTATGGACAGACGTGGCTCACCAGTCTGCTGGGACAACGGGTGATGCGCGATCTGCGCATGGAGATCTTCGGGCACCTGCAGCGTCTGTCGGTCTCCTACTTCGACCGGAATCCGGCCGGCAGGCTGATCACCCGCGTCACATCCGACGTCGAGACGCTCAACGAGCTGTTCACATCGGGCGTCGTCTCCGGGATCGGCGATCTCTTCACTCTCATCGCCATCAGCGTGGCGATGTTCCTGATGGATTGGCGGCTGGCGCTCGCGTCCTACGCGGTGATCCCGTTCGTGGTGATGGTGTCGGCCCTTTTCCGAAAGGGAGTGCGCGACACGTACCGCGACATTCGCGTCCGCATCGCCCGCATCAACGCGTTCCTCCAGGAGCGCCTGACCGGGATGCGCATCGTGCAGCTGTTCAACCAGGAGAAGCGCGAGGCGGCGCGCTTCGACGAGCTCAATCGGTCGCATCTCGACGCGAATCTCAAATCGATCACGGTCTACGCGCTCTATTTCCCCGCCATCGAGCTGCTGACGTCGATCGCGCTGGCGATCCTGATCGTCGCCGGCGCCTCCCGGGTCCACGCCAACGCGCTGAGCGTCGGCACGGTAGCTGCCTTTCTGCAGCTGGTGCGCAGATTCTTCCAGCCGCTCCAGGACCTGTCGGAGAAGTACAACATCCTGCAAACGGCGATGGCCAGCTCGGAGCGGATCTTCACTTTGCTCGACACGCCGCCGAGCGTTCCCGACGTCGCCAGGCCGGCGGGGAAGGCGGCGGCGCGGCGCGGAGTGGAGGTTGCGTTCGAGGACGTCTGGTTCGCCTATGACCTCGCCCACATGGCGAAGCAGCAGGCCGGCGCCGCGGCCGCTGAAGCGCCGGTGGAATGGGTTCTCAAGGGCGTGAGCTTCCGCGCCAGCCCGGGCGAGACGCTCGCGCTCGTCGGCCACACCGGAGCGGGGAAGACCACGATCGTGAATCTGCTGATGCGATTCTACGATCCGCAGCGCGGGCGGATCACCATCAACGGCGTCGATATCAGAACCATGCCGCTCGACGAGCTCAGATCGCTCATCGGCTACGTGCAGCAGGACATCTTCCTTTTTGCCGGCGACATCGCCACCAACATCAGGCTGTCCAACCCGCTCAGCGATGACGACGTGGTGCGGGCGGCGGCGAAGGTCGGCGCCGACCGGATCATTCGCGGTTTTCCGCAGGGTTACGGACAGGTGCTGGGTGAGCGAGGGGCATCGATCAGCGTCGGTGAGCGTCAGCTGCTTTCCTTCGCGCGCGCGATTGCCGCCAACGCACCGCTCCTGCTCCTCGACGAAGCGACCAGCGCT
>DASXGU010000032.1:0-26774 GCA_036488915.1 Gemmatimonadaceae bacterium
TGCTCCGAGCAGCAGCGTGTCGCCGGCGCTCAGTCCACCCAGAACCTCGGTCGTCTCCGACGCTTTGTCGGTGACACCGGTCGTTATCTGAACCTTCTGAACCTTGCCTCCCTTCACCCGCGTTACGGATGGCGACGTGCCACGCTGATCCACGGCAGCCGTTGGAACGATCAGTCCAGTTCTGGCAGCAGTGGACATCCGGCCGGTGGCAAAGAGCCCCCCGACGAGTGTGCGCCCGGCGTTGGGAATCGAGACGTAGATGCGAACCTGACGAGTCGTGGGATCAGCAGTCGGATTGACGCGCACGATGTGTCCGACAAAGTCCCGTCCGGGATAGCCACTCACGGTGAATAGGACCGGCACGCCGATTCTGACGAGGGACAGCTGTTCGGCCGGCACCGAGGCCTCGAGCCTCATGCTCGACGGATCGACGACGGTGAAGAGCGAAGTCCCAGGCTGCACGATGTCGCCGGATGAGACCGGCCGCTCACTGACGATGCCGCCAAACGGCGCGGTCACAGTGGTGCTCCGGTACGCCTTTTCTGCTGTCGCCAATCTGGAGTTCGCATCCTCGAGCGCCGCCTGAGCGGCAATCGAAGCGCGGCGGGACTGCTCGATGTCACGCTCGGCCACCGCACCGGCGGCGAGAAGCTTCTCGTTGCGGGCCAGATCCTTGGCGGCGATGTCGGCGGAATTCCGCGCCGCCACCACGCCGGCCCGCGCCGAGTTGTATGCGTCCTGGATGCCGGTGGCATCGATGCGGGCCAGCACCGCTCCGGCGTTCACCGGCTGTCCCTGATCGGCGTAGGTCTGCAGAACGCTGCCTTGAACCTGCGCGCGGAGTACCGCCTCTCTCTCGGGCTCCAGCGTGCCGGAGAGTGCCGGTCCGGCCATGATCGAGCCGGTCGAAGCGACGGCGATGTTCTCCGGGCCGACTACGATCACGTCGGTTTTGGTGGTCTCGGCCGCGGAAACCTTGTCGCTCTTGCCGCGCGCGTTGATCAGGAAGAACGCGAGGAGAAGAACGAGCACGCCGCCGGCGATTTTGTAGTTTCGATTGATTGTCATGTGATTCTCTGCTTACTGTGGTGGAATGCCGGTTGCCTGCTGCCCCTGAGCCTGTTGCTGCGCCGCCTGGGTCGGCTGCGTTTGCTGCTGTGACTGCTGCTGCGATTGTGCGGCCTCTGTCTGCGCCTGAGTCTGCGTCGCGCCGGTCGTCTGAAGCGGAAGATCGGGCAACAGCGCCAGCTTGACCCGGGCGACCTGAAGATTCCTCGCCGCCAGCGCCCGGTTCGCGACCGCCTGCTCGAGCAGAATCCGAGCGTCGTTCAGCTCGACCTGGGTGGAGATTCCTTCCCTGAATCGAACTTCGGCGATGGAATACGCTCTCGACGCCTGCCCGGCGGTGCCCTGACTCGCTTCCCACGCCGCACGGGCCTGGACGAGGTTGTTGAGCGTAACGCGCGAATCGAGCGCCGCGAACTCGCGGGCCTGATCATAGCGCGCCTGCGCCTCGCGCAGGTTGGCTTCCGCGACCATCTGGTCGCCCTTGATCCGGCCGCCGGTGAACAGCGGAATCGTCGACCCGAGCGAGATCGTCCAGTTCGTCCGGAAATCCCCGGTCTGGGGAAAGTTGGTGAGCGGAAAAGCTACCTTCCCGTACGCCGAGCTCAGGGCAAGGGTCGGAAACCTTTGCGCCTTAGCGACCTTGAGCAGCCCCCGCTGGGCGTCGATGGCTTCGGCGGCCTGCCGCACCGTCGCGCGATCGATCGCCGATGTGTCCGCATTGATCCCCACGGCGGCGAGGGCAGCGTTGACTGCGGCCGAATCATCGACGGCAGTCGTCAGCTGGAGCGGCGACTCGAGCGGCAAGTTCAGAATCTGCTTCAGCCGCAGGTAGGCGACTTCGCGATCGCTCTGCCGCTGGATGACGATCGGGCGCTGATTGGCGCTCGACACCTGGGCGCGGAGCAGCTCGAACTCGGAGACGTTGCCGACGTTGCGGGCAAGCTGCGTCTGGCGCAGCACTGTCTCGGTTTGCACCGCCGACGATTCCGCGAGCGCGACGAGCCTGTCCGCCAGCGCCGCATCGAAATAGGCTTGGGTGACGTCGAGGCGGAGCTGCGCTCGCTGCGCGGTCAGCTCGATGTCGGCAGTGCGACGTCCGGCGTTGGCCGCCTGGTTCTGACCCGAGATCCGGCCGCCCGCGAACAGGTTCTGGGAGAACGCGAGTCCGAGGTTGTACTGATTCTTGGCGCCGAAGCCGAGGCTTCCGAACGACGAGAACGGATTCCCGCCCAACGTGCATCGGCTGGACTGCTCGAGACCCGCCAGACGCTCGTCTGTCGTTGCCGTCGCATCCCTGAGGTATTGATCGCAGGGAGCAGGCGGTGCAGGTGGCTTGGTGGTGTCAACCGCCGGCGCACTGCCTCCTATGCTCGAGAACTGCGAAGCCAGCGTCCGGGTGTAGCTCGCCGAGCCATTCAGCTGCGGCATGCGGAGACTCCGCGCCTGGTATTGCTGGCCCTCGGCGCGCTCGACGCCGGCGCGGGCGATGCGAATCTGCTCGCTCTGCGACTCGGCGACCCGCACCGCTTCGTCGAGAGAGATGGCTCGCGGCGTTCCGGTGGTACGGACGGTGGGCAGCGACGTCACTTGCGCCGTTGTCACGCCCGGCGCCAGGAGTGCGGCGACCGCGATGAGAGTCTTGAAGTATCCGCCGAGCCTCCGGGCCCGGCCTGAAGATTTTCTGTGAGACACGGTTCAGGCTGAAAGTTGTTTCGGTCGTTTGTTCTGCTTATGCGTCGTTCGAGGAGCCCCGGTTTCGACACCAAGAGCCAGGAGAAGGAGCCCGGCATATACCTGAGCCGCCTTCTCCTGGGGCTGCGGGAATACGTCAGGCATCATGTCCCGACCCATGGCGTCCGAGAAGATTGCGCCCATCAACATGGCGGCACCCGGCTTCGGATCGAACTTGCCGGTCACCCACCCCTCCCGCTTGAGCGCGGCAAGGTAGGCGCACAAATCGCTCGACGCTTGCCTCGGCACATAACTGGCGCACTCCGACATCTCCGGTCTTTCCTCCAACTCGCTCATCGTCTTACGGATGATCGAGTTGCGAAGTCTCAAATGCTGCATGAAGGCTTCGCTCCACGCGGTCAGCTCGCGCTCGGGGTCCACCGGCACATCCGGCAGCCGCTCGAGGCCGGCTGATTGCGTCATGTGCTGCATGGCCTCACGGATCAGGGCTTCCTTGGACCCGAACTGACGGAAAATCGTGATCTCGTTGACACCGGCAGCGTCCGCGATGCGGCGGGTGGTGGAACCGCGGAACCCGTGCTGGGCAAAAACGCCGACCGCGGCGGCGAGAATTTCGTCTCTTTTCATAGCGGCTGAGTCTAGGCCCAATGGCCGTAAAATGCAAGTAGTCACTTACTTACACAAGCGTTTCCGTACGCCGTCAGGACACCATAGTTGAAAGAAACCCCGGATCTCGACTCCGCATTCCACTCCGCTATCGCGCAGGTTCAGAAGTGTCTCAGGGCTCAGATGAAAGCCGTGAGCGGCGAGCCGGCCGCGGCCTACCTCCTCGAGCTCGAGGAAGATCTGAGACGGGAAAGGACCCGCGCCCTGGCGCGTGGATCGGTAGACCGCGAATGGGTTCAGACTGTCGTGCGCCGGCTGGTCGAATGGGTGCCGGAGACCGAGCTGACGCTGATCGCCGCGCTAGGCCGGATAGCGCGATCGCACTGATGTGTCGGGCCTTCGGACGTGACCACGGCGCTCACGGCCGCGCCAGCATATTTTGTGGGTAGTCAGACTACGGTGAACGACCATGGCTGGGCCAACATCTCCCCGCACGAATACTTGATCGTTGAATCGGGCTCGATCAGCCGCCGCTCCAAAAGAGCGGTGGCTGTTGCGCTCTGCATGTTGTGCTTCGCCGCCGTCGCGGGCGCGACCACGCGCGTGATATTTCATGCCGCGTTGCTGCGCTCCACACCGGCCGCGAAAAGCCACCTCACCGTTCCACCGCCAGCCATCAAGCTCGTTTTCAGCGAGCAGGTAGTTCCCGAGCTCAGTCGGATCAGCATCGCCGGCTCACGGACGGCGCCGCTCGCGCTCAAGCTCGCCAGCGATCCGCACGACTCGCGCACGCTCGTTGGGCAGATCGACGTCCCTCTGAAGAGCGGCACCTATGAGGTGACGTGGCGGGTAGTGGCGGCCGACGGACATCCCAACGGCGGCAGCTACGAGTTCACTTTGAGCGTTCGGGGCGACACCGCGACCGCCCCTGTCATTTCTCCGGCAAAGACAGGCGCGGCCTCCGCCAAACCCTTTAGCGCCGCGGCCGACACCGCCCACACGGAACCGCAGACGATGTCACCCGTCGAAAGGCCCGTGCCCGTAGTCGCATCCTTACTGCGCGGGCTCGGCCTCGGCGGACTCATGCTCGGCGTTGGGCTCCTTCTCTTCGGAGTCACGTCGGAAGCGCATCGTCAGCTGGTGCCACAACGTATCGTCACACCCGCGATCGTCCTCGGCGCGTTGCTGCTGGTGGCGCACATGATTCTCTGGATGCGCCACGTATCGCCGAGTGGGCAGCTGAGCGGCAGCATCGCCAGCGCAATCATGGGGTCGACCGTCGGACGCACGGAGCTGGTACGCACAGCTCTGGCGGTGCTCGCCCTCCTGGCGATTTTGCTCGCGCGCCATCAGAGGCTGGCGCTCGGTTTCGGCGTCGCCTGCCTGCTGATCAGTGGAGCAATCGGGCATCCCGCCGCCATCGATCCATACTGGGCCGTTCCCGCCAAGGCGTTGCATCTATTGGCGGGAGCGGTGTGGCTGGGAGGGCTCGTCTGGCTCGTCTGGCTGGCGAGGTCCGACGAAGCCGCATCCCGCAGCGAGGCGCGACGTGTATCCGCGGCAGCGCTCGTCGCCGTGATCGTGATCGCCCTATCGGGGCTGTTGCAGGCGTTCGTGTTCTTGAACACCGTCGGCGACTTGCTCCACACCACCTACGGCCAGCTGGTCGTGGCGAAGATGATCGGGCTGGCAATTCTGATCGGATTCGGCGCTTACAATCGCTTCGGCCTGCTTCCGAGCCTCGACGCTTCGACCGGAACCGACAGATTGTCCCGGTCCGTGAAGTGGGAAATCGCAGTGGTGGCTGTGCTGATCCTCATCGGCGGATTCCTGGCCTACGTTCCGACGCCTCCCATTCCCGTCACCTCTTGACGCAACAAGATTTGTTGATATATTAGAATCATGGCTGTTTCCGCCCAACCCCGTAACTCGCGCGCCGTCGATCTCTTCCACGCGCTCTCCGATGAAACGCGCCTCGAGATCATCGAGCTGCTTCGCAAGGGAGAGCGATGCGTGTGTGAGCTGACCGATTCGCTCGATGCCGCGCAGTCGCGGCTGTCGTTCCATCTCCGCGTCCTTCGCGACGCCGGCGTCGTGCGCGACAGAAAGGATGGTCGGTGGGTCCACTACGAGCTGGAGCCGGGTGCATTCGAGGAGATCGAGACGATCGTCGCGTCGATGAAGCCACGCGTCGTCTCACGATCGAAGGCCTGTTGTGCGTGACGTTTTTTTTGAACTACATATCAAGAAATCTTGTTTGGAGGCAGTTGTGGACGAATCGACCATCAAGTCGGCAGTGAAAGAGAAGTATGGACAAGTGGCGCTCGACGTATCCAAGGGTATCGTCGGCGCATGTTGCGGGTCGACCGCGTGCTGCGGCAGCAGCACCGAATCGTGGGACCCCATTACCTCCGACCTCTACGACGAACAACAGAAGGCCGGAATACCCGCTGAAGCTCTTCTCGCTTCGCTCGGCTGCGGCAACCCGACCGCTCTCGCCGCACTCAACGAAGGCGACACGGTTCTCGATCTCGGCGCCGGGGGCGGCATCGACGTTCTTCTTTCGGCCAAGCGCGTCGGACCGACCGGAAAGGCCTACGGCCTCGACATGACCGACGAGGTGCTCGCACTCGCCAACGAAAACAAGCGCAGGGCCGGAGCCGAAAACGTGGAGTTTCTCAAGGGCGACATCGAGCAGATTCCTCTCCCAGATGAATCCGTCGACGTCATCATTTCGAACTGCGTCATCAATCTGGCGGCAGACAAGCAAAAGGTTCTGCGCGAAGCTTTCCGGGTTCTCAGGCCGGGTGGCAGATTTGCCGTGTCGGATGTCGTCGTCCGGGGCGAAGTGCCCGCGGCCGTCAGAGCGGACATGGAGCTCTGGCTCGGCTGCGTCGCCGGAGCGCTGGAAGAGCAACAGTTCATGTCAATGCTGCGCGCGGCGGGGTTCGCCAGGCCATCGATCGAGCCGACCCGCATCTACAAGACAGAGGACGCGGCGGCTTTTCTCGCCGGAACGGGGCTCGATCCATCCGCGGTCAGTTCGGAGATCGATGGCAAATTCATGGGAGCGTTCGTGCGGGCGGTTAAGCCCGCGAATCAGTGCTGTGGACCGGATTGCTGTTAGCCGGCCCCGGAGGGGCACAATGAGGCTGAGAAACGCTGAGCAGTCTGATCTGGCCGCCGTAGAAAATTTGCTGGCAAGCAACGACCTGCCTTTGGAGGGCGTCCGCGAGAACTTCTCGAGATTCGTCGTCGCCGAGGAAGACGGTTCCATCGTCGGCGCTATCGGGCTCGAAGTGTTCGATTCGGCCGCGCTTCTCCGATCCGCCGTGGTCTCTAGCGCCGAGCGCGGCGGTGGAATCGGTCGACAGCTGGTGCAGCGGATCCTCGAGCTGGCCGAGCGTTCGGGCGTCGACGAAGTCTATCTGCTGACGACCACCGCCGAGGAGTACTTTCCACGCTTCGGGTTCCGGCGCACTTCACGCGGTGCGGTACCCGAGGCGGTGAAAACGTCCGCCGAGTTTCGCGGCGGTTGCCCGGATACCGCGGTGGTGATGGAACGACGAATCGCCGCGGCGGCGAAGTCGATTACGTGACGCGCTTCGCCCTCCTCTCCGACATTCACGCCAATCTGCCGGCGTTACGCGCGGTGCTCGACGACATCGATCGACGACCGGATATCGACGCGATCTATCATCTGGGTGATCTCACGGGTTACGCGCCCTGGCCCAATGAGGTGGTGAGTCTCGTGCGCGAGCGGCACATCTCCGGAATCTCCGGCAACTACGACTCGACCCTGGCCACCGGTTACAAGCACTGTGGCTGCAAAGCCGACACTCCGCGTGATGAAGAGCTGTCGCACATCTCGTACGAGTGGACGAGGCAGCAGGTGCGAGCTGATACGAAGAAATATCTGGGCGGTTTGCCGTTTCGCATCGACATCAGGCCATTGGGCGGCCACGTGTCGGGCCCGACTATTACTCTCGTCCACGGCAACCAGACACTGAACACGGTTTACGTCACCGAAGACCGCCCCGATTCCTTTCTCGAGAAGATGGCGGCCGGCATCGGCGCCCGCGCTGGGGATTCAATCTGCTTCGGCCACACCCACAAGCCGTGGCAACGCGTGGTCAATGGGATCCAGTTTGTGAATACCGGTAGCGTCGGCCGCCCAAAAGATGGCGATGCCCGTGCCTGTTACGTGCTCGTCACGCTGCAGGGAGCGGCAACGCAATTCGAGTTCGTGCGCGTCGCATACGAGATCGAGGAAACAGCACGCGCAATCGAGAAAGCTGGGCTGCCCGAAGAGTTCGCCGAGATTCTCAGATCGGGCGGATCTTCGGCGACCGCCACACCCCGCTGACCTGGTCTAGTGGGCTTCTCGCTGCAGGCGCTTCGACACCGCCTCCGCCTGCGAGAAGACTCTGAGCAGGTTCTCGCCGGCCAGCTTCCTTAGATCGGCGTCCGACCAGCCGCGTCGCGCCAGCTCGGCGAACAGCGCTGGAAATGTCGAGACGTCCTCGAGGCCCTGTACGACTTCGGTGATTCCATCGAAGTCGCTGCCGATGCCGACGTGATCGACTCCAGCCACTTTGCGGACGTAGTCGATCTGGTCGGCCACCTGCGAGAGGGCCGCGCGGGGCTCGGGATGCGAGACGCGCCACTGGTTCACTTCACGGGTGATCGCCGCGGTGTCTTTGCCGTACTTCGCCCTGAGGTCCGTGATCAGCGGCCGCGTCGATTCGTCGTACAATCGCACCGCCGGCGAGACGAAGCCGGTGACGAAAGGAACCATCACGATTCCGCCGTTGGTGGTAACCCTGCGCAGGATTGAATCCGGCACGTTGCGTGGCACGTCGACCAGCGCGCGAGCGCCCGAATGCGAGAAGATCACCGGCGCCTGGGTGACGTTGAGCGCGTCGCTCATCGTCCCCGGCGAGACGTGGGACAGGTCGACGAGCATCCCCAGCCGGTTCATCTCGCGCACCACGCTGTCGCCAAACGGAGTGAGCCCACCATGCTTCGCCGAATCGAGCGCGGCGTCGGCCCACGCCAGCGTGACGTTGTGGGTCAGAGTCATGTAGCGCACGCCGAGATCATAGTACGCCCGCAGCGCGCCCAGTGAATTCTCGATTGCGTGGCCTCCTTCCAGTCCCAGCAACGAGCCGATCTTGCCCTGCTTGAAGTCTTTCCTGATGTCCTCGGCGCTGAGCGCCAGCGCCAGGCGATCGGGATATTTCGCAATCACTCGCCGGGCGATGTCGATCTGCTCCAGCTGAACCCGGGCGTAACCCGAGTCGGGATATTCACCCGGCGTGTACACCGACCAGAACTGGGCGCCGATCATCCCCTTCTTGAGGCGGTCCAGGTCAGTATGGCCGGGAGTATGACCGCGCAGATCGTACTTGTCGACGTCGCCGCGGGCGATGGAGTCTTCCCGAATCCGCCAGGGCAAATCGTTGTGACCGTCGATGAGCGGGGTCGTGCGGAGCACGCGGCGGGCGCGCTCGAGGTAGGGATCGGTGGAACCGGATGACGCGGCGGATTGCGCCTGGAGCGTTCCGCTGATCGCGAGGAGGAGAAGTACGGAACGTGAAAGCATGGCGCCTAAGCTAACGAGCGATCACCGGAGACGCAGAAGTCAGGGAAGTAGTGTGGGGCCGGGCGGAGTATCCAGGATTTCCACCGCCTCGATGCTGTCGGCTTCCCGCACCACCAGTCGGATTGGGTGCAGCCACTGGAGCCATGGCATCATGCCGCCGGCGTCGTCGCGAATCAGGTTGGAATCGATGCCGTTGGCGTCCAGAACCGCCTGCGCGAGGTGGGCATCCGCTTCGCTGGCGAACGTTCTGATGACGGTGTTGAGCTCCGGCAGCTGTCGCTCCATTCGAGTCCCGGTTCGCGGCGTGGATGAAATCTGTACCCCTGACGCGTCAACTGCATAGACTGGTTTGTTGCACGAGGCTGAAGAGTGGCACGCTGTCTGCCCGATTACGCGCCATAAACACCTTGGGCAAGATATGAGATCGGTTTCCAGATCATCGGTTGGGTTGCTGCTCGCTCTGATCGCGGGCGCGGCCGGCTGTCGCAAACAAGAGACGAAGACCAAGGCGGTGGCCACCGTGGCTCAGGACACGATGCTGCTGCGCGATCTTGCCGAGGCGAACAAGAACACCGCCGCCGCGGCGGCGGCTGATAACAGCCTCAATACGGTGATGGAGTCGAGCAGCGGCACTCCACCGGAGCTGTCGGGCGCGACACCGCAGAATCGCACCGCTGTGATCCCACGCCCAGCCGGTAGCGGAAGCCAGGTCCTGACCTCGGGCACCAGACTGACGGTTCCAACCCGGGCCAGCGATGCGCCTGCTCCGACCACGGTCCCGCTCGATCGTTCGCCGGCGAGCTCCCCAGCGCCAGCGCCATCATCCGGGGATCCGTGCGACTCACCCGATCCCGCCAACCAGCGGACGTGTCTCAATCGCTCGATCGTCGTCAACGACGCCGATCTCAATAGCACCTATCAGAGTCTGATTGCGCAGGCCCGTAAGTCAGGCGGACCCGATCTCGAGACGCGTATTCGCCAGTCGCAACGGGACTGGATCAACGAGCGGGACGCCGGTTGTCGTGCCGAGACCCAGAACGCCGGACGCTTGTGGGCGCGTGCGGTGGCGAAGTGCCTCGCCGACTACTCCGACAAGCGCACCGCCGATCTGCGGAGGCAGCTCTCCGGGCTTCAGGGCCAGTAACTCCTCGGCGTCACACGCCGAGGAGTTACTGACAGGATTTCACCCCCGCTTAGCGATTCGCCTGGTACTGCATTCCGGCGCTGGCCACCGCCTTGCCGTCCAGCAGCGCATCGACCTCCGCTGACGCCACTGGTCGTGGTGAGATCCAGCCGTTGCCGATGGCGCGGGTAGGAACCGTCACATTCGCCACTACTCCGGTCGGACCGATCTCGACGAGGGCCGTCGCATCGGTGATGCCCTGGTTCCCACTGTTGATGACGAGTACCCATCTGCCCGTCGCGGGCTTCTGCCAGCGCACGACGTACATCCCGGGCTGCGAGCCGGGTCGGATGTCGAGGCGCATGCTCTGGCGCTTGCCATTGACGACGCCCTCGGCGGTGCCGGTCACCGTCTTCGCGATCATCTCGCCGTGGTGATAGGTGCGAACGGTGAGAAATGCGTCGCGCGATGTCTGATCAAACGGATTGGCGGGGTACTCGATCGCGATCCACGGCGGTCCGGCGTGCGCCGTGCTGAATGCCGACATCGTCAGCGCGCCGACGAGCGCGAGCGTGCGGAGAATGGTGCGTCTCATTGCAAGCCTCCTGAAGGGATTTGAGTGCCCATACGATGCCGCACACCCCCGCAGGGTTTAACGCTACATCGCGCGACGCAGAGTGACCGGACCCTTGAAAGTGCGCACCGAGACCTGCGGTCCACCGCCATTCACATCGGTGTTGAGCTCCTGGCCGCGACCGAATCGCCCGGAGACCGGGCTGGCCTTGGACAGATTGTTCTGAATCTTGCCGGCAATGCTCACGACCGTGAAGCTGGCGCCGGCCCGATCGGGCATGGTGATGTCGATGGCTCCGCTGTGGGTGTCGAAATCGAAAGCGCCGCCCCGCTCGAAGTTTCCCGAGAATCCGATGTCGCCCGTCACCGTCTCCAGCTTGGCTCGCTCGAACGTTCCCCCTCCGACCTTCACCGCCCCGCTCACCGTCGAGAAGGACGCATCGGCGCTCGATCCCTGGAACGTGACGTTGCCCGAGGCGCTTTTCGCCCGCACCCACGGCGTCGAAGCGACAATGTGGATGTCGCCATCGATCGCTTCCGCGTTGAGCTCGCGCGGATTCCCGGCAACGTCGATGGTTCCGCTGACGACGTAAAGGTCGAGCCCACCATCGACGCCACTGACGTCGATCGCGGCAGTCGCGGTCTTCACCCAGAGTCGAACGCGGGACGGCACCCATACCTCGAGGCGCGTCGGCTTCGGATCGCGTTCGTCGCTGGATTCCACGAAGATTTTTACGCCGTTGTAGGTCCCGCCCATCTTGAGCTCCTCACCAGTCGCCAGGGTTGCCCGCGCGAAAACGGTGTCCTTCGCCCAGCCGTGGACGACCACGCTGCCCACCATGTTGGAGATGCGGATTGCCGCCTCCATTCCCAGCGGGAGCTTGCGCTCGAGTTTTTTCTGGGCGACGAGTGTCGACGGCAGCGACACCAGGAGCGCAGCGCCGACGGCCGCAGCCCGGCGCACCAGATCGCGCCGACGATCCCGAGCTCCCGTCGGGGTCGTATCAGCTGCCACGGGTCATTTCCGTGGTGCGCCGCAGCAGATCCAGCTTCTGGCGGTAAGTTCCGGTAAGCATCTCCATCAGCGTCTTGTTGGCGGGATCGCGGGCGAGAGCGTTGCGCGCCTCGAGTATGGCTTCATCGATGGTCCTGATACTCGATTTGAGCTGGGCCACGGTTTCCGGCGACAGCGAGGACTCCTGCTGATCGACAATGTCCTGCAGGACTGCGGCGTCGCGCAGGTAGTTGTTCTCTTCGAGAGTGAACGCAGCCAGCGTTGCGGGTACCGCGGTCGAGCCGGATGTCGCAGCAGCGGCGCCCGTGCCGGTTCCTCGCGCGCCCATGTAGAGCGCGGTTCCGATCGAAGAAAGCAGGGCAGCCAACACGACCGCTGCCGCCGTGAGGTAGGGACGCCGCCATCGGCTGATATCGCCAGTCTGCCGGTATGATGCGGTTTCCTTGTCGCGCTCGACCGCCGCGCGGATGCCGGTCCAGGCGTCGGCGGGCGGGTCGATCGATTTGGGGAGCGTTCCCGCCCGCGCGATGACCGACTGGAGGGCGTCGACCTCGGATCGACAGATCTCGCAGGCGGCGATGTGAGCTGAAACCGCATCCCGCGCATTGTCGGCGAGGTCGCCGGTGACATAGTCGTCCAGCAGGTGCTTGATGACGTCGTGACTCATCTCTCCAGCCTCTCTCTCAATAGTCTGCGGGCCCGATGCAGCTGGGCCTTGATCGTTCCCACGGAGACTCCGAGCTGAGCGGCGATCTCCTGGTGCTGGTATCCCTCGATGTCGTGGAGCACGAAGGCGACGCGCGCTCCTCTCGGCAGCGAAGCGATCGCCTCCTCCATGTCCATCCTGAGATCGACTCCGCTCGACCGGGCCGCTGACTCCAGTCGCGAGGTGTCATCCATCGGGAGTATCCTCGCCATCCGTCGTCGATCGCCGCGGGCATTCTCCAGCATCGTGTTCACGGCCAGCCGATGCAGCCACGACGAGAAAGCACACTCTCCGCGAAAGGTCCCCAGCCGCCGCCAGGCCTTGACGAAGACATCCTGCATCAGCTCGGTGGCGTCAGCGGTATCACCCGCCCTGAGTCTCAGACACAGTGCGTAAATCCGCCCGGCGTGCTCGCGATACAGCAGCTCGAAGGCGTCGACGTCCCCGGCCTGCGCGCGCCGAATTGATTCCGGCACCGCAGTCTCCGACTCCGCTATCGTGGACGGGAAAGGTCCGCCAGTATCCGCTAACACCGCGCTCGTCTTCATCAGGCAGCGATAAGATGCCTCTGGAGGCGCCGGGGTTGAAACACGCTACATACGGATTGGGGAGCCCTTATTCCGTGTCTCCGCCCAGATCGAAGCGGCCCTTCGTCAGGGCCACGATCCGCTCGAGCGCGGCTTTGGCCTCGGGAGACAAATCGCGCCGCGACATCAGACGCTCGGCTTCGGCGCGAATGGAATCCAGCGCCTGCATGAAGTTGCCCTTCTTGATGTCGCCGGTGTCGTCGGGCATTGGCTATGACGGTTGACGGTTCGGGATCAGGCCGGCGCCAGCTGTCCGGGCCTGGCCGGGGGGAGATGGGGAGTCGTGCGGCGCTCGCCCACCTGCTGTCGCCACATCGCGTAGTAGAGGCCGGTTCTATCGAGCAGGTCGCCGTGACGGCCGACCTCGACGATTCTTCCGCGCTCGAGCACGTAGATGCGGTCGGAGTGCATCACGGTCGAGAGCCGGTGCGCGATGAGAATTGTTATCACCTCGCGCGAGCTGGCGACGTCGCGCATGGTACGGCTGATTTCTTCCTCGGTAAGCGAGTCGAGCGACGACGTCGCCTCGTCGAAGACCAGCAGGTGCGGATTCCGCAGCAGTGCCCGCGCGATCGACAAGCGCTGCTTCTCGCCGCCCGATACCTTTACGCCGCCTTCGCCGATCACCGTATCCAGCCCCTTGTCCGCGCGAGCCAGCAGCGCGTTCGCCGCCGATTTGTGGAGCACGGCGAAGCATTCTTCGTCGGTCGCGTGCGGGTTCACGAATTTGAGATTCTCGCGAATCGTGCCGGAGAACAGCTGCGCGTCCTGGGTCACCAGACCGATCCGCTCACGCAGCCTGTCCAGATCGACTTCGTTGCCGGGCACTCCGTTGTAGAAAATCTGGCCCTGCTTCGGCGCGTACAGCCCGACCAACAACTTGACCAGTGTCGTCTTGCCCGCGCCCGACGGGCCCACGAAAGCGATCGTCTCGCCGCGCCTGACGTCGAACGAGATGCCGGTCAGAGCCGGGGTAGTGGCGCTCTGATGCATGAAGCCGACGTCACGGAACTCCAGACTCGCAATGTCAGCGAGCGGAACCGGCGCCACCGGCTTGGGGTCGCGCGGTGTCTCGAGGATCGTGCGGAAGTTGGCGAGCGAGACCTCGGTCTCTCTGTACACGTTGATGATGTTCCCCAGCTCCTGCATCGGCCCGAAGATGAAGAACGAGTAGAAGAGCAGGGAGAAGAACTGGCCGACCGTGATCTTCTGGGTGAAAATCAGGTACAGCATCAAGAACAGGATGCAGGTCCTCAGCAGATTGACGGTGGTCCCCTGGATGAAGCTGAGGCTGCGGATGTACTTCACCTTCTTGAGCTCGAGCCGGAGGATCTTCTCCGTTGTTGCGTTGAGCCGCACCACTTCCTGGTCGGCGAGGCCGAGGCTCTTCACCAGCTCGATGTTGCGCAGCGATTCGGTGGTCGATCCTGCCAGTGCCGTCGTCTCTGCCACGATCACCTTCTGGATGCTCTTGACCCGGCCGCTCAGCATCCAGCTCAGCGTGCCGAGCAGCGGCACCGTTGCCAGAAACGCGGGCACGATCACCCAGTGCACCGTCAGCGCGTAGATGACCACGAATATGACGCCGACAAGCGTCGTGAAGATCAGGTTGATCGACAGCGAGATGAACCGCTCGACGTCGGAGCGCACCTTCTGCAGCTTGCCGAGCGTCTCGCCGCTGCGCTGATCCTCGAACACCGAGTACGGCAGCTCCAGCGAATGCCTGATGCCGTCCGAGTACATTTCGGCGCCGACCCGCTGGACGATGACGTTGACGTAGTAGTCCTGGAAATTCTTGGCCACGCGTGAGACGAACGCGACGCCCATCGCCATTAGCAGCAGGGTACCGGCGCCCCGGATGAACGTCGATGTCTGGTACTCGCGGAATCGCGTCGCGTAGTCGTCGATTACGTGACGGAAGATGAGCGGGTCGAGCAGCGAGAAGACCTGGTTGGTCGCTGCCAGCACCAGCGCCAGCAATATCACCGGCTGGTATTTGCGGAGGTAGGAGAGTAGTAGGGGCACGCCCGGATACTACCGGAGCCGCTCCACGGCCGCAAATGCTATGGGGGCGTGATCCGGGGTTTGCGTCGCCGATTGAACGTCTTGACGAATCGGTTCCGACGCGTTCTCAGCGCTTCCAGCGCCTTCTCGGCGTTCTTGCGCCACTCCGCGCCGGTGATGATGGTGCAGAAGCGCTCGTAATCGAGCTGCCCCTCGTGGGGCGCGGTGGTGAAAAGATATCGCGGCGCCGGACGAAACCGCTCGATCCCGATCGGAAATTTCTCCAGCACGTTCGCCTGCGAAACGAACTCGGCGTACATCCGCTTCTTCACCATCTTCTCCGCCTCTGTCAGCTTGATGGTGCGGTGACGGCTGCCGATGAACGGCAGAAAGTGAAAGACGCGTCTGGTGCCGCTGACGTTGTGGTAGGAGGTCAGCTCCAACACGAGCGGCGTTGGCACCCTGTCGCGGCGCAGAACTCCGCAGGCCAGCTGCACGGCGAAAGCGGTGGCATCGTGATCGGAGTGGCCACCCTCGTAGGGATGGGTGAGCACGATCTCGGGCCGCACTTCATCGATGAGACGCGCGATATCGAACACCAGCTCCAGCAGCTGGAGGCTCGCTTCACCGTCAACGTAGCCAAGTGACCGGCAACGGTCGGGGGTGATGCCGACGTGGCTCAGCGCGTTCGCGACTTCACGGCGGCGCGCGCGCGCGTACTCCTCGCGCGTCCGAAAACCCTTGCTCTGGGCGTAGCGATCGTCCCTTGGCGCGCCATCGGTCACGTGCGCCACGACGACATCGCGTATTCCAGCCAGCAGCCCGCCGGCGCCAATTGCCTCGTCGTCGGGGTGCGCGACGATCAACAAGGTGCTGGGCATCGCTTCAGCGAGAGTGGCTCGCTGAGCAAAGGTCTCGAGAACCTCAGTCGTGACCTCGCCCGGCGGACGGTAGCGCGCGTCTCGCCCCGGGGTGACGATCAGCTCGGGGCGCTGGATGATCGGCGCCGGAGCTTCATGGGGAGTTTCCTGTCGGATCAATCCGGCAACCAGCATGAGCTCGTGCTGCGTCTGCTGGACGGCGTCCGGAACAGAGAATGGCCCCGCGGAATTGCCACCTGCGGGAAGGTCGATCGCCGCGTCGCCCCGCGCCGGGGCCGGTTGAAGTTTCACGCCTCCGAAAGGGGCAAGTCACATGCCCCCAAGGGCATAGCCTATGCTTCCCACTCCCGCCACACACAGGGAGCAATACGATGAGCGAAAACACCCGCGACACAGGGCCCGTGATCCCACGGGGCACCGACGAGCAGGCGCCGGATCCCGCCGACACCAAACGCGCGGGACAAGCGCCAGCTCAGGACGACAAGTCCGGCGATCGACGTCCCGAGCCGAACACATCCCGCAGAAAGCCTACTTCATGAATTCGACGGGCCGGCCGATCGTCCAGGGAATCTTGGCCGCGTCGAGCGCCGCATTGAGCGCCGGAATCCGGCGCTGCAGCAACCCGTTGATTCTTCCCACCTCGCGCTGAAGATCGGAAGACGCCAGCGCCAGAGTCGCGCGCTGGAGCTCGGTGGATGGTGAGGTGACGTTGCCGATTTCGTCGGCCACGTTGTTGACCCGCTCCTGAATCGACGGATCCTCGACGCGCTTGTCGTCGCTCACCGCCTCCGCGTCGGGATCGCCGCGCAGCTTCTTCAGGATGTCCGAGATCTCGTGGTCGATCGCATCGGCCTGCCTGGTAAGGCTGTCCGATGCGGTTGCAGTCCGCAGCGCGGCTTTGACATCTGCCGTCTCGTCCCTCAGCTGCTCAGCGGTTCTAACCGCTGCCTGCACCGTCGCCTGAAGTCGGCCGGTGCTGACGCGCATGTCGTAGAGGCCGCGATAGTCGGCCGCACTGAGCTGTACGAGCGGATCCGATCTCACTTCGATCGGGACTTCCTGGACTGTCGGCGATCCGGCCGCGTTTTTTTGCGTGAGGCGCGCGGTGTAGCGACCCGGCAGAACGAACGCGCCGAGCGGATCGCGCGAGCGGGATTGCGGCTCTCCGACCTGATTGGCGGGACGCCGAGTCGTATAGGGAGCCGGATTGCGCAGATCCCAAGTCACTCGGTGCATGCCGCGCTTCTTATTGACGGTGAGATCGCGAACCTTGGTGCCGCTCGCGTCGTAGATGCCGAGCGTGAGGTCGCCCCCCTTCGGCAGCGAGTCGCGCAGAAAGTAGGTGATGGCGGCGCCGAACGGCGGATTGGGCGCGGAAAATTCGCGATCGCCCAGCGCGCCAGCGCCCCTGATGCCGCCCGGAATCGAGCTGTTGGGGTTGTACTCGGTAGCTGCCTTCACCGGGAAGAGATACGTGCCGACGCGATTCGCCTCACCCAGCTTCTCCAGTGGGGTGATGTCGTCGATGATGTAGATCCCACGACCGTGGGTGCCGATGACGAGATCGTGCTCCCTCGGCTGCACGACGATGTCGTGCACCGCCACGGTCGGCAGATTGTATTTGAGCTGAGTCCACTGCATCCCTTGCAGCGCCGAGAAGAATGCCCCGAACTCGGTCCCGACGAACAGCAGATTGGGCTCGTTGTAGCCTTCGCGGATCACCTGCACCGATCCATTCGCGGGAAGATTGCCGGTGATCGCGCTCCAGTGCGCGCCGTAATCTTCGCTCTTCAGCACGTACGGCTTGAAGTCGTTGTTGCGGTGATTGTCCATCGTCGCGTACACCAGGCCCTCGCGGAAACGCGATGCCACCACCCGGCTCACATACGTCTGGTCGGGAACCCCCGGAAATTTCGTGTACCTCGTCCAGCTCGCGCCGCCATCGCGCGAGACCGAAACAACGCCGTCGTCGGTGCCGACGTAGAGCAGGCCCTGCTTGAGCGGCGACTCGTCGATCGTGCTGATGTTGCCGTAGTCGGCGGTTCCCTGGTGCCGGGCTATTGCGTCGCGCGGCCATTTCTTTCCCATCACCGGCAGGCTGTCGCGATTGAGCTGGCGGGTCAGGTCCGGGCCGAGCCTGGTCCATGAGTCGCCGCGGCTGGTGCTCTTGAAGAGATAGTTGGCGCCGAAATAGATCGTGTTGTGGTCGTACGGCGAGATCAGCATCGGCGAGCTCCAGTTCCAGCGATAGGGCCTGGCGCCAAACTCGGGGAGCGGCTTGATGGTTTTCTGCTCGCCTGTCCTCACATCGAACCGAACGATGTCGCCGCCCTGCGACTCGCCATAGACGGTGTTCGGATCGACGGGATCGATCTGCGCGTAGAAGCCGTCGCCGCCGGTGGTACGGATCCAGTCGGCATTGGTGATTCCCTGCCGGTTTCTCGTCTGACTCGGCCCACCCCAGCTGCTGTTGTCCTGCAGGCCGCCGTACACGTAGTAATACGGCTGGCGCATGTCGGTGGCGATCGCGTAGTACTGCGAGATCGGGAGATTGGGAACGAAGTCGACGGTGCGACCGCGATCCCGGCTGATGTAAACGCCGCCGTCACAGCCGATGATGAGGTGATTCGGATCGCTGGGATCGATCCACATGGCGTGATGATCGGAGTGCGCGCCACTGGCGGTGTTCCGGAAAGTCCTTCCACCATCGGTCGAGACCTGCAGCGGCACACCCATGAAGTAGACGCGGTCGGGATCGGTGGGATCCACACGGATTTGCCCCATGTACCAGGGGTACGAAAACGGCGTTCCCATTTTCTGCCAGCTGCCGCCGCGATCGTCGGAGCGATAGACGCTGGCCTCGGTATTCCCCTGGGCCGCCCCATTGCCCGTTACCCTCGTCTCGATTGTGGCGTAGACGACGTTCGGACTCGAGCGGCTGACATCGAGGCCGATGCGGCCGACATCTACTTTGGGCAGGCCCTCGGTGAGCTTCGTCCAGGTGTCTCCGCCGTCGATGCTCTTCCACAGACCGCTGCCCGGTCCGCCCCCCACATAGGTGTAAGGCCGGCGTTCCCGCTGCAACGACGCCGCATAGATCACATCCGGATTCGACGGATCGAAGATGACGTCGGTGAATCCCGTGTATTGGTCGATGTTCTTGACATTCTTCCAGGTGCGGCCGCCGTCTGTCGTGCGGTAGAGGCCGCGCTCGCCGCCGGAGTTCCACAGCGGTCCCGTCGCCGCGACGAACACGATCTGCGGATTGGTGGGATGAACGATGATGCGTCCGATGTGCTCGGACTTCCTGAGTCCCATGTTAGTCCACGTCTTGCCACCGTTTTCCGATTTGTAGACGCCGTCACCCCACGACGAGCTGCGCTGATTGTTGTTCTCGCCCGTTCCCACCCACAGGATGTCCGGATTGCTGGGCGCAACCGCGATGTCGCCGATGGAAGCCGAACCCTCGTGATCGAATATCGGCTCCCAGGTGGTTCCCCCATTTACCGTCTTCCACACTCCCCCCGACGCCGACGCGACGTAGAAGAGCTCGCCCAGCCTCGTTCCGATCTGTGATGCCGGACCTTCCGGCACCGCGAAATCGACGACGCGGCCGCTCGTGACAGCGGGACCGATGGGGCGCCACGGCAGCTCGGCGAGTCGCGCCGAGTCGGCGTCGAATATCGGAGCGGTAGTTTTGGCATTCCGGGCTGTCTGCCCGACAAGCGGAGCAGAGTGGAACGTTACGAGAGCGATCGCGAGTGCGGAGCGCGAAATCAGATGCGGCATCAGTTGGGGTGAGGAGACGGGAATAATCTCATTCACGGCATGCTCATTTGCCAACTGAGCACCGTATGGGACTCGAGAGCCACGGCGTCGGCGATCACCTTGCCGCCGGAGTGCCCGGCATCTACTCTGATTCATGCGCTCGAACGTTGTGATCGCTGCTGTGGGGATTCAGCTGCTTCTCAGCTCGAGCACCGCTCCGGCTCAGAGCGACTCCACGATTTCTGGACGCTCAGCGTGGCGCGCGCCGCGTGCGTGGATCGTGCCCGTGGGCATCGCCGCCTCGGTGGTTGCCGATCCGGAGGTGAGAGAGTGGACGCTCGCCCGTCACACCCGCTCACTCGATCGATTTGCCAAAGTGGTCAATCCGCTCGGTACGGCCAGTCGTCTCGTCCCCGCGATGGCAGTCACCTACGTCGGTGCACTCGTGGCGCGGAACGGATCCCTAGCGACAGGTACTCTCACTACTGCCGGTGCCTATGTCGCGGCCGACCTGGTCGAATCCGCCCTCAAGCCGATCGTCGGCCGGGAGCGTCCGCACTTCGACGGCAACTCGCACCGCTTTCATCCATTCACCGCCAACGGCGACTGGCATTCCTTTCCCTCGGCCCATGTTGCGCACATCACAGCCATCGCCGAAGCCGTGTCAATGCAGACTGGCTCCGCGCCCGTCAGAGGCGCTTTCGGCGCGCTGGTGGCCCTGGTTGCCTGGGATCGCGTCTACGAGGATCAGCACTGGACCAGCGATGTGACGGCGACCGCCGCGCTCAGCTCGATGGTGAGCCGGGCGGCGGTGCGCTGGATCGACTCACGCATCAGTCACGCGCATCATGGCGACCGCCCAAAAGTCTGAGATCCAGCCGCCCGGTCCGCGCCAGCGGTTCCCGGGGCAGATGATTCTGGAGTTCGCGCGGCGAAGGCTGCCATTTCTGGTAGAGTCGGCACAGCGTTACGGCGACGTCGTGCTCTTCCGCGTCGGCAACGAGCGAATCTACCTGTTCAACCATCCGGATCTGATTCGCGATCTGCTGGTGACCAACCAGAAGAATTTCACGAAGAGCCGGGCTCTGGTCCGCGCCAAGAAGGTGCTCGGCGAGGGTCTGCTGACCAGTGAAGGAGAATTCCATCTGCGACAGCGCAGGCTCGCGCAGCCCGCGTTCCATCGAGACAGGATAGCCGCGTACGCGCTGTCGATGGTCGACTACGCCGACCGTGTCCGGCTGCGGTGGACCGCCAATCGCTCGATCGACATCCACGACGAGATGATGAAGCTCACTTTGGCGATCGTGGCCAGGACATTGTTCAGTGCCGACGTCGAGAACGAGGCAACCGAGATCGGTGAGGCGATTTCGAGCACGTTTGCCGTCTTCAATATCGGCGTGCTGCCATTCAGCGAGCTGCTCGAAAAGCTGCCGCTTCCGTACATGAAGAGATTCAACGCCGCGCGGGCCCGGCTCGACGAGACGATTTATCGCATCATCGACGAGCGTCGCGCCGGCGGAGAGGACAAAGGAGATCTTCTGTCGATGCTGCTGCTGGCTCAGGACACCGAAGGAGACGGCGGCGGAATGACCGACACCCAGGTGCGCGATGAGGCGATGACTATTTTTCTCGCCGGCCACGAGACCACGGCCAACGCGCTCTCCTGGACCTGGTACCTGCTGTCGCAGAATCCCGAGGCCGAGTCGCGGCTGCACCAGGAGGTCGACGCGCTGAGCGGGAGCGTCCCCGGTCCGGGCGACCTGTCGCGCCTCTCGTACACCAGGATGGTGCTCGCCGAATCGATGCGGCTTTACCCGCCGGCGTGGGCAGTCGGGCGCCGGGCAATCGATGATTTCGAGGCCGGGGGATATCGCATTCCTGCCAGATCCATGGTATTGGCGTCGCAATACATCATGCATCGCGACCCCCGGTTCCATCCTGATCCGGAGCGATTCGATCCCGACCGCTGGCTGCCGGCGGCGGCATCGGCGAGACCTCGCTTTTCCTATTTTCCGTTCGGCGGCGGAACCCGCATCTGCATCGGCGAACAGTTCGCCTGGATGGAAGGCATCCTTCTGCTCGCTACCATCGCGCAGAGATGGAAGCTGCGCTACGTCGGCGACGCTCCGCCGGAGATCGAGCCGCGAATTACTCTGCGGCCTCGCGGAGCGATGATGATGCGGCCAATTCCACGCTGAGACTTCTTCTTGTTCGCGCGGGCGCTACCTGGGCGATGGCAGCGTCACCAGCACCGAGGTAGCGAGCAGCACCAGACCCGCGAAAGTGAGCTCCATCGTCGACGATCGGCGAATGGTTTCCTCCGATCCTTCACTGCCCAGCGATGGCCGTACCCGCTGCCAGTTCCACGCGCCGAGCACAACGACGATCAGCACCAGGATCAGCTTTACGATGAGAGCCGCGCCATAGCTCGTGGTCCATAGAGCCGACACATGCTTCAGGTGCATCCACGCCGTCGTCAGTCCGGTCAGGGCGACGATCGCCGCCGCGCTGAGGGCGAGAGGCGAGAAGGAGTTCACCAGGTCGGCCACGAGCTCAGCGCGTTGTCTCCCCGCCGTTGCGCTCCTGATGACGCCCCGGATTCCCACCAGAGACAGGACCAGCAGCGTGCCAAGCCAGGTCGATGCCGCGAGTATGTGGACCGCGTTCACCTTGCCCGCGCCTTTACCGGTATAAAGTGGCTGCAGCACGGCAAACACGATCCCGATTGCCGCGAGGGTCCAGCCGAGGGTTCGCGCCGCGCCGACGATGGCGAATCCGATGAGGGCGAGCACCAGCATCGCCAGCTTGAACTCGAGCGGCGCGCGATTCTTCGGCAGCGCCTCCAGGAATGTCTTGTGCTCGGCGATCGAAGACAGGAACGGCCCGCCCAGTATCCCGATCAGGAGCAACAGAATCCCGAGCATCCCAAGCCGCGCCGCCACATCGGGTCGAAGGATCGTCCGGGCTTCGTCGGACATGCCCCGCACGCGTCGCACGATTCCGAACCTGAATCCGACGGCGCCGACCGACAGGAACCAGCCCACGAATTGAACGAGCTGGAAAAAGGCTTCCTGAAATGAGAACCCGGGCGGCGGCCCCGGTGGCCGGCCTGCCGCCGCTCCGGGTGGCCCGCCGCCCGGAGGAATCGAATCCTGGATCGTCTTCAACGTTTCATGCAACAGCAGGATCCCCATTCTCATCTGGATTCTCTTCCGATAAGGGATGACTCGTAATGAGCGAGCAGGTCGGCGGGGCCATCGTAAATCTCGACCGCGCCACGCAGGTCCTTGTCCTTCCAGCCGCCGCACCGGAAAGCGATACAGCGCACCGCAGCTCTTCCGGCCGCTTCTACGTCGTAAGGCGTGTCACCGATCATCACGAGGCGTTGGGGGGAGGTGCCGCTCTCCTCGATGGCGGCCTCTACGATGTCGGGGTCGGGCTTCGAGTGTTGGGCGTCGCTGGACGTCGCCTTTTCTTCCATTAGATCCGCGACCTGCGCCGCTTTCAGCAGCTCCATGAGCTCGTCGTCCTTCGCCGAGGTGGCGACGATGGGCTTGAGGCCACGGGATCGGATGAGCGATACGAGGTCTCGCGCGCCTGGAAATGGGCGGAGCCGCGGCAGATAGCGCTCGCGAAAAATCTCCGAGCGACGCTTCGACAGACGCTTGCCCTCGGAGCTGTCCTGCCTGATGCCGACTGTCTTGGGGAGGAGTTTGTCTCCTCCCATTCCGATCAGTGGTCTTACGGCATCGAAAGGCACGTCGTAGCCAGCTTCCGCGAATGTCTCGACCCACGAGTTTGCGTGGGCGTCGTTGCTGTCTACGAGCGTGCCGTCGACGTCGAAGATTACGCCTTCGAGCAAAGCTTGAGTCAGGCTACTTCAGCTTCTTCTGAATCGACTCCGCGAGATCGAGATGGCCCTGAATGACGGGCGCCGCCTTCTGAATCAGATTCTTGAGCTCGGTGGTCTGGGTTTGGCCTGCAGCTTTGGTGGCAAGGTCCAGAACGGCCTTGTGTGCGTCGACTTCGGCGTCGATGTACGCCTTGTCGAAATCCTTACCCTTGGCCGTCGAGTTGAGGGTGTTTGTCTCGTTCGAGGCCATCGACTGGACCGGATCGTCGGAAGGCGCGGCCGGTGTGACATTGAGCTTCTTCGCCAGCGCCGCACCCTGCGCGCGGAGCGTGTGGTGATCGCGCTCCATCCGCTTGGCAAAATCCCTGACGGAAGAGCTGGTGCCCTTGGTGGCGGCGATCGCTCCGGCCGAGCTGTCGGCCGCGTTCGCCTCGTCGAGGAGCGCGACGATGTTGGCGTCGCTCCACGTTCCGCTCGAGGCGGTGCTAGAGGCGCCCCCGGCCATTGCCGAAGTGTCTGCCGACATCGTGCTCGATGCCGCTACCGACGTGTCGGCGGCACTGTTGTCCTTTTTGCTGCAAGCAGCGACAGCGAGCGTCGCCACTGCGAGCATGGCCAGCCTGGATCCCGATTTCCTCATCAACATGTTCCTTTCTCCCTTCAACTTGGTAAAGAAAACCGCTGCGGTGAGCAAGGCGGCGTCATCGGCGTGGCACTCAGGCAAAAAACGTACGCATGAGCGCGTTTGAGCTACTGCGCCCGTACTTCGCCGAGAGCGGGAGATTGAATCTGGTTGAAGACGTTCGAGTCGCTGAACCGGGAGAACGCGCTTTTCACGTCGAGGGCGAGCGTCTTGAACCGGTCCGCCGCGGAGGCAGGGACGTGTACGGTCGAGAACAGTATTACGGCGAAGAGGTCGCCCGTGAAAAGCATCCCGCCGAATCCGACCACCGATCTGATCCCGTAGCGAGCGACGAATTCGTTCTGGGCCGGGATGTACGGGCTGCCGAGGGCATCCTCGACGTGGAAAACCCCGTGACGTTTACCAGCTAGCTCCTTCACCACATCCGGAGACGGCTGAAGCACTGTACTGACGTCAAGGCCCAACTCCTTGATGAGCTGGGCGATCATGGGCGCCTTCTCGACGATCTCCGGGCTCGGCAGCGGAATCGCGCGGTGGCCGCGGGAGAGGTGGCGGGAATTCCAGCTGGCGGTCTCCCCGACGGTCGCCATCAGCGTCAGGCACTTCATGTTGCGGCTCGGCGGATCCGCGCCGAGCGTCGTGCGCGCGAACTTCTGAAGGTCGGGCTCCAGGGAGGCAAATGGATGCGTCTTGTAGCACCGAACAAGGGCGCAGGCGTGCGGCACGCCCGGACCGTGAAGCTCGTCGTAGAGAAACCGGCACACGCGCTGTGCCGATGCCTCGAGTGTGGGCGCACCGGTAGCGGTTTCCCGGAGCCGGAGACTGCACTTAAGCATGTCTCCGAGATCGAACTTGCTCAGATCGTAAGTCATAGCGTACCAGTACCCGCTAACAGTCGGCTGAGGTGGCGACCTCGCCTCGAACCTATATTAAGCACGACAATAAACCTATTAGCACCTTTCGGGCCTGGAAAACAAATGGGTAATTCACGGCCTTTGCGCGGCTTTGCCACCTACCTTACGCTCATTCTTGCCGGGTTGCTGGCCTGTGCTGCCGCGCGATCCGGATCGGCTGGCGCTCGTGGCTTGCAGGTGGTGCACGCGGACACCGCTGCCCTGCGCAAAAAGCTGGATTCGATCGCCGACGCCCATCACGGCATCGTCGGATACAGCGTCATCGATCTGGAGACCGGCGAGCGGATAAGTCGGCGCGGCGACGAGACTTTTCCCACCGCCAGCCTTATAAAGGTCGCGATCCTGACGACCGTCTATGATCTGGTGGCAAAGGGGCAGCTTTCGCTCGACGATCCTCTCACGGTCCTAAAGATCGATCAGGTGCCGGGCTCGGGCGTGACACAGTTTCTGCACAATGGAACGGTGCTGACCGTCCACGATGCCGCCTGGCTGATGTCGACCATCAGCGACAACACCGCCACGAATCTTTTGCTCGATCGAATCATCATCAGGCGGGTGTGGGACAAGATGGATTCGCTCGGGCTGCATCACACCCGTGTGCACTCGAAGAGTTTTCTCCGCAACTCCAGCGTGGCGATGGACAGCTCCATCAAGTACGGTCTCGGCGTGACGACGCCCAACGAGATGGCGCACCTGTTCGAGCTGATGGCGCAGGGCAAGGCAGTGAATCCGTCAGCCGACTCGGCGATGCTCGACATCCTGGAGCACAACGGCACCGACTTCATGCTCCAGCGTTACGCCGGCGGGGCGCGGGCCGCTCACAAGGATGGCGAGACCGATGAAGTTCGAACCGAATGCACGCTATGGTATCTGCGCAACCGCGTCGTCGCCTGCGTGATGACCAAGGAGAACAAGGATCAGCGCTGGATTCTGGACAACGAGCCTCAGCTCACGATGGCCAACATGGGGTTGGCAATCATCGATGCTTTCGGGGGAGTGCCACCGGCGAAGTAGCGGGACTGAAGACGGCAAACCCTCTAGTCGCTTCCCGATTCCCGCTTCCCTCAGTGACCGGTTCTCTCCACAGTCTTCCCGGTGAAGTTCTCGGTGCTCAGATCCTTGGATGAGAGTGAGCGCACGTAAGCGGTGAGCATCCAGATCTGATCGTTGGTGATGCGGCCTCCCCACGCCGGCATCCCGTCGGGACGGCCCTGATAGATCGACTCGAACACATCACCTGGCGAGCCGCCGAAATGCCAACGGCCATCCTGAAAGCTCGGGCCCATCGCCCCCGAGCCGTCGGCTCCGTGACAGTCCAGACAGTTGTAGGCGATGAAGAGCTGGCTGCCCGTGTGGATCGCGTCCTTGTTCCCCTCGTAAGGATTGGTCACGGCGACGACTTTGCCGCTCAGAGGAAAGCCCGCCGGGAGGATCTCATCGTGCTGCATCACCCGGAGACTGTCCCCCGCGACCATGAGGTGACTCGTCTCGGGCCGCCCCCGCGCACCAGAGTCGGCCGAAGCAGTAGCGCTGTCGGCCGAGCCCACGCCGCTGCGCGCACACGCCACCAGCGTCGCAGCGAGGAGAGCGCTGACCAACGGCGTTCGCATCAATAGCTCGCGATTCACGGTCGTCCCCTAAAGCGAGAACACGAAAAGCTCGCCGCCCCAGCTCGTCCATCGGCTGATGTCGGGCAACGTCGTTCCACGCTCGCGCACATCATAAGGAAGATTTGC
>DASXGU010000038.1:0-2721 GCA_036488915.1 Gemmatimonadaceae bacterium
CGAATGCTTTCACATAAGTCACGGGATTGGAGCGCGGCGATTTCCCGATCGGGCTCTGATCGATCAGCACCACGTCCTCGAGCGCGTCGAAGCCGGTCAGCGTCTCGTACTCACCGACCTTCTCACCCAAATGCAGCTTCGCTGAGTGCTCGCCGACGAGGTGTGTCTCGAGCGCACGATATAAAACGTCGTGCACCAGCGTGCTCTTGCCGGATCCCGACACGCCCGTCACGACGGTGAGCGCGCCGAGTGGAATCCGGATCTCGACGTCGCGCAGGTTGTGCTCGCGCGCCCCGCTCAGCGTGATCCAGCGAGGGCCCAGCCGGCGGCGCTGGTCGGGGAGGGGAATCGATCGCACGCCGGTCACGTACTGTCCCGTGAGCGGACTCTCGCTCACCCGCGACATCGGCCCGGCGAACACGATGTGGCCGCCGGCTTCGCCGCTTCCTGGCCCGAGCTCTACCATGTAGTCTGCCATCTCGATCGCCGCCAGATCGTGCTCGACCACCAGCACGCTGTTCCCGGCGTCACGCAGACGTTGCAGCAGCTTGAGCAGACGGTCCATGTCGCGCGAGTGAAGCCCGATCGACGGCTCGTCGAGCACGTATAGCGTGTCGACGAGCTGCGAGCCGAGCGAATTGGCGAGCCCTATCCGCTGGGCTTCACCTCCCGACAGCGTGCGGGTAGCGCGGTTCATCG
Organism: Gemmatimonadaceae bacterium; assembly: GCA_036488915.1. GTDB lineage: Bacteria > Gemmatimonadota > Gemmatimonadetes > Gemmatimonadales > Gemmatimonadaceae > UBA4720. The sequence continues at coordinate 700 of DASXGU010000038.1, forward strand.
ACAGGTAGCCGAGTCCGACGTCGCGCAGAAACGTCACCCGGTCGCGCGCCTCCTTGAGAATCATCTCCGCCACTTTCCACTCGAACTCGCTGAGATCGAGATCGATCAGCCATTCGGCCAGCTTGTCAACCGGGAGTTCGGCGACCTGCGCGATGTCGAGGCCGCCCACTCTGACGTTGAGCGCCTCCGGCTGGAGCTTGGTGCCGTGGCAGCGCGGGCACTCCTGCGCCGTCTGGTACTGACGAAGAAAAACCCTGATGTACTGTTTGTACCGCTTTTCCTCGAGATCCTTGAGGAAAGGGAAGATTCCCTTGTAGCCACGGCTCTTCGAGCGCAACAGCAGCTCGCGTTGCGCGGATGAGAGCTGCTCCCACGGCTTGTCCATCGGGATGCGCTCGCGCCTGGCGAACTCCGCCAGCGCGCGACGCTTGTTGTCGTAGCGCGGCTTGGTCCACGGATCGATGGTTCCGTCACGCAGCGATCGGGTCGGGTAGGGGACGACCAGCGCCTCGTCATACTCGAGTATCGCGCCGAAACCGTTGCACTGGGAGCAGGCGCCGCGCGGGTTATTGAAGGAAAAGAGCTGAGGCGTCGGCGCCGGGGCCAGCGTCCCGTCGTTCGCGCACTCGAAACGCTCGGTGAAGCGGAGCCTCTTTACGGTGAGGCCGTCGAGCGGAGACACGACATCGTCCGTGAACAGGATCACGCAATCGCCCTCGCCCTCGGCGAACGCGGTGCCGACTGCATCGCTCAGGCGAGCCGCGCTTTCCGGCGACACCGACAGACGGTCGACCACCACCAGCAGGTCCCTGGCGCGGGTGATGTCACGCTTCGAGCTCGCGATCTCGTCCAGGTGCATCACCACGCCGTCGACGCCGACTCGGAGGAATCCCTGCGCGCGAAGGTTCTCGATCACCACGTCGTGGGTGACTTTGTTGGACAGCACCAATGGGAAGGTGACATAGAACCGCGTCCCGCCTGGCAGAGCGAGGACCGTGTCGGCCACCGACTGCACGGTGTCGGGCCTGATCTCGCGGCCGCAATTCGGACAGAACGTGTGGCCCACCCGCGCCCACAGCAGGCGCAGGTAATCGTAGATCTCGGTGGCGGTGCCGACCGTCGAGCGCGAGGTCTTGGTAGGATTTTTCTGCTCGATCGCCACAGCGGGTGACAGTCCCTCGACCAGATCGACGTCGGGCTTCTCCATTCGCTCGAGGAACTGTCGCGCGTACGACGACAGCGATTCCACGTAGCGCCGCTGGCCCTCGGCGTAGATGGTGTCGAAAGCGAGCGACGATTTTCCGGATCCCGACGGCCCGGTCACGACCGTGACCGTGCGTCTCGGGATTTCGAGGTCGAAGCCTTTGAGGTTATTCTGGCGGGCGCCGCGGACGATGATGCTCTGCTTCACATCTGGAATCTAATCCCGGCACCGAAGATTCGCCGAACTGCTACAATCGCCTGACGAGCCGGCCGAGGAGGAGCAGCACGATCGCACCGAGAGTGGCGATGCCTATCGAGCGGAGATCAAGGTGTCCCGCCGAGACGGTTCCCCAGCCGAAGAAGCGGGTGCCCAGCCAGCCGCCGATGAAGGCGCCGACGATGCCGAGGAGGATGGTGATGATACAACCCGAAGGGTCCCGCCCTGGCACCAGGAACTTCGCCAGCGTCCCCGCGACGAGGCCGAGGAGAATCCAATACAGCCAGAGCGGCAACCCTTCCCCTGCGCTGTGCTACGGAACCCGCGGTGCGCGATTCCTGGTCGCCATCCGATAGATCCACAGAAGGATGAGCGCTCCGATCACCGCCAGAATGATGCTCTGGATGGAAAAGCCGTTGAGGCCGACGCCGGTGAGCGTGTTCCCGAGGAAGCCGCCGATGAATGCGCCAACGATGCCGATGATCATGGTAACGACAATGCCACCGGGATCATTGCCCGGCATAATGGCCTTGGCGATCGCGCCGGCGATCAGTCCAAGAACAATCCAAGCGAGAATTCCCATCTTCCCTCCAGTATGGTTT
>DASXGU010000046.1:0-6130 GCA_036488915.1 Gemmatimonadaceae bacterium
AGCGAAAGCCTGAGCGAGAGAAACTTCAACCGCATCCTCCAGGACGCGCACGATGCCGACATCATCGACTTGCGCCGTCGCGGGAACGACTACGAGGTGGCCCCGGCAGCGCCGTCGACTTCGGTGAGCGAGCAGCTCTCCATCGCCGAGCCGCCGAAGCCGACTACACCCACCGTACCCTCGACGCCAACCGGGATGGGCGCGCGCGGAGCTGGCCCCGCACGCGGTCGCGGTCGCGGCCCGATCGGCGCGCGCGTGGGCGTGGTGCCGCCCGACCTGCTTTCTGTTGGAGTCGTCGAGACTTCTCGGCCTGATACGCAAGTCGAGGCCATCGAGCTCGCGCCCGATCTGCCGCTGACGGGCGAAGACGCGCTCTCCGACTCCGACATCAAACCGACGACGCGCGGCCGCAAACGCGCTGCCGCCGGCGAAGGCAAGGCGCGCCGGCCACGCAAATCCGCCGGCGCCGCCGACGATGGCGGCGACAAGCCAGCTCCGCGTCGCGCCGCTCGCAAGACCCGCAGCAAGAGCGCCAGCGAGTAGTGTGAGCAGGCAAGCAGTCTCGCCCGGGGACGAGTCGGCGACTCTCCTCGGCGCGAGATCGCGCTCCGCGTTCGAGCGCGGCCGGATGCTGCCGGCCGACTTCTACAGACGCGAAACGGAGATCGTCGCGCGCGAGATGCTGGGCACCGTCCTCGAGTGCCGCACCGCGGATGGTCTCGCCAGCGGAATCATCGTCGAGACCGAAGCATATCTCGGCGAGCACGACCTCGCCTGCCACGCCGCCGCCGGGCGTACCCGCCGCACCGAGCACCTCTACGGTCCGCCCGGCATCTCGTACGTCTATTTCATCTACGGGATGTACTGGTGCTTCAACGCGGTCACCCGCGATGAAGGATCACCGAGCGCGGTGCTCGTTCGCGCCCTCGAGCCTCTCGATGGAATCTCGCTGATGCGCCGCCGCCGCCCGCGCGCGAGGAAGGATGTCGACCTCACCAACGGCCCCGGAAAGCTCTGCGCCGCCCTCGGAATCGTCGGCTCGATGAATGGCAAGCCGCTCCAGCGGTACCCGCTCGTGGTGCGCGCCGGCGAGCCGGTGGCCGACGATCAGGTCGCAGTAACCGCCCGAATCGGCATCACCAAGTCCGCCGACTGGCCGCTCAGGTGGATCGTTCGCGGCAATCCCTACGTGTCGGGGCCCCGGTAGCCAGAAAAAGAACGGCCCCCTTGCGGGGGCCGTCATCCATTGATTGGGTGCGCCGAGAGCTGCTAGTCCCGATCGATGGAGCTGCCGAAGTTCAGCCGGACGCCGAACTCGAAGAAGTTGAGGACGCTGGGGAAGAGGAAGCTGGGGTTGCTCGGGAGAATCGTTTCCTGCCCGAAGATCGCGAGGCGGCGCAGCTGGATCTGGAGGCCGGCCAGCGCCATCACCGAGCTGCGGCTGCGAGCCTGGTCGATCTGGTCGAAGAACGAGTTGGAGGGCGTGGCGCTGGCGCTGTCGACGAAGATGCGTGCATCGCCGAGCACGGCGAGCGTGAACCCGAGACCACCGTATGGGGTTATGCCGCCAAAGTGCTTGGGAAAGGCCAGGGCAGCGAAGCTGATGCGGCGCAGATCATTCACCCGCACCGTGCGGTCTGCACCGGCTCCCGGGTCGAACACCTGCATGTCGCGCTGGAATATTGACTGGTTGCCGGAGACGTAGAGACCGCCTTTGCTGCGCGTGATCATCCAGTCGATCCCGAGATCCACGGTCGATGTGTTGCCGTGACCCGGCACCGTAAAGGTGTTGATTCCGGATTTGAAACCCCAGAACCACGAATTGTCGAAGTCCCGCACACCTTGCGCGCCGGCGCTGGCGGAAACGACAAGCGTGGCGATGATCGCCACGCCGACTGCTCTTAGCTTCTGCATGAAGGCGTCCCCTAGATTATGCCTAGCTTCGTCCCGACGGTCTTGAAGGCCGCGATGGCCTTGTTCAAATCGTCGCGTGAATGGGCGGCGCTGAGCTGACAACGCACACGCGCCTGCCCCTGAGGAACGACCGGAAAGCCGAACCCCGTCACAAAGACGCCTTCATCCAGCAACATGTCACTCATTTTGATTGCGGTCGCCGTCTCGCCCACGATTATGGGGACGATAGGGGTCTCGCCCGGCAGCGGCTTGAACCCCGCTTCGGCGATCGCGCCCCGGAAGTAGCGCGTGTTGTCCCGGAGCTTTTGCACCAGCTCCGGACGCCGCTCCAGCTGCCTGATCGCCCCGAGCGCGCTGGCCGCCACCGTCGGCGGCAGAGCATTCGAGAAGAGCTGAGGCCGCGATCTCTGGGTCAGCATGTCGCACAAAGGCTCCGGGCCGGCGACGAACCCGCCTGCCGCCCCTCCCAGCGCCTTGCCCAGCGTCGACGTGATGATGTCCACCTCGCCCAGGACCCCGAAGTGCTCGGCGGTGCCGCGGCCCGTCGCACCAAGGACGCCCGTCCCGTGCGAATCGTCAACCGCGACGATGGCGTCGTAGTCCCGGGCGATCTGCAGGATGTCGGGGAGACGGGCGATGCTCCCCTCCATGGAGAAGACGCCGTCGGTCCATATGATGCGCCGCCTGGCGCTCCTGGCGGTGTCGAGCTTGGCGCGGAGGTCGTCGAGGTCCGAATGCCGATAGACCGCGGTCGTGCACTTGGTGATCGACTTGGCGAGCCTGATCGAGTCGATGATCGACGCGTGATTGAGGGCGTCGGAGACGACGAAGTCGTTCTGCTCGACGATGGTGGCGGTGAGGCCCTCATTGGCATTCCAGGCCGACACGTAGCTGAGCGCCGCCTCGGTGCCGACGAGGTCGGCGATCCCTTTCTCCAGATCGCGGTGGATCGTGAAGGTGCCGCAGATGAATCGCACGCTGCCGGTGCCGGCTCCGAACTTCCTGAGGCCGTCGATTCCCGCCGCGACGACGTCCGGGTCGTTGGAAAGGCCCAGGTAATTGTTCGAGGAAAGGATGACGACCTCGCCGCGTCCTTCCATCTGCACGCGTGCGTCCTGCGGTGACGCGAGGTAATTGAGTCGCTTGTAGACGCGCTCCTGCTTGAGCTTCTCGATCGCCGCCTTCAGTTCTGAATCAAAGTTCTCGTTCAGTGCCACTTGGGTGTCCTCAGTTTCCGTTCCGCTTCCCGCTTCATGCAATCTCGAAGATGACCTTACCGGCCTCGCCCGATTTTATGGCGGCGATGGCCGCGTCGGCCTCGGCGAGCGGGAAGCGGTGGGTGATGACCGGGGTCGGGTCGAACTCGCCGGAGCGAAGGAAGCGCGTCATCTGATGCCACGTCTCGTACATTCGCCTGCCTACGACTCCGTAGATCGTCAGTCCCTTGAAGATCACCTCAGTGGCGAGATCGAAGTCCACCTTCTTGGACGGAATGCCCAGCATCTGCACCCGGCCGCCGACGCGCACCAGGGCGAAGGCCTGGTGAATGGCGGCGGGGACGCCCGACATCTCGAGCACCACGTCGGCGCCGAGCCCGCCGGTGGCGTCCTTCACGATCTGGGTCGCCGCTTCGGGATGCACGGCGTCGTTGGCTCCCATGCTCTTCGCCAGCGCCAGACGGGTGTCGTTGACGTCGGTGGCGATGATCCTCGATGCCCCGGCGGCGCGACAGATCCCGACGGCGAATATTCCGATCGGCCCGCAGCCGGTGATGAGCACCACCGCTCCCGGAATCTCCGCCGTCAGCACGGTATGGAAAGCGTTGCCCATGGGATCGTGAATGCCGCCGACGTCGTACGAGATGGAATCGTCGAGGTGCCAGACATTGGTCGCCGGCATCGAGATGTACTCCGCGAAGCAGCCGTCGCGATCGACGCCGATGATGCGCGTGTACGGGCAGACGTGCGAGTTCCCGGTCCGGCACAGAAGACAGCGGCCATCGACGATGTGCCCCTCGGCGGTGACGCGGTCGCCCTCCTTCACGTCGGTGACGAGGCGGCCGACCTGCATGACGTCGCCGGCGAATTCATGACCGACGACGAACGGCGGCTTGCATCGTCCCTTTGCCCACGCGTCCCACTCGTAGATGTGCACGTCGGTGCCGCACACTCCCGCGCGCCTGACCCGAATGAGAACCTCGTCCTCGCGGATGCGCGGCTCCGCGACATCCTTGAGCTTGAACCCCGGCGCCGCGGATTCTTTTACCAGCGCTTTCACTAGCAGCTACTCCATTGATGGGCGAAAAACTTTCCCGCGTGCACGGGGAAACTCAAACCTGCTGACTGCGAGTCGCTTTTGGAAGTGAGCGCGCGCGTCGGATGAATCGACTGCTTCGCGCATTGCACGCACATCTCTTGCATTCTATACTTCGCAACGAGTTGCACATGCTGTTGTGAGCTCGTGGTCGCATTGAGTTCCTTGGTAACTCGCGGTCGGTCGGGACGCGATGCAGCAACCGCCCACTCCAACCAGGGAGTGGCGAGAGTTCTACTTCATCGTGGAGAGACAACATGGCAGCAGCGAAGAGGGGCGGACGCAAGAAAAGCAGCGCGCGCAAGAGCTCCGGCGGACGCAAGTCGAGCCGCAAGAGCACCGGGCGCAAGAGCAGTGGCCGCAAGTCGAGCCGCAAGAGCAGTTCGCGGAGAAAGAGCAGCCGCAGCCGCTAGGCGTCGGAGCTCAGATCGATAACGGAAAAGCCGGCGACAACGCCGGCTTTTTTCTTTAGCGGGAGTAGCGAGCAGTGGCCAGCTCGATGATGCGCGCGATCAATGCCGGATAATCGAGCCCCGCCTTGAGAGCGGCGCGCGCGAACTCGCTCTTCTGCTCGAGGTAGCAGTTCGGATTGGCTTCGATGACGTACACTTCTTCGCTCGCCGTGACCCGCAGGTCGATGCGCGCGTAGTCGCGGAGTCGCAGCGCCTGAAACGAGTCGATCGCCACGCGCTGGATTTTCTCCGTCAGCTCGTCGGACAAATCAGTGGGGAACACCGACTGCGTCCCCTCGAACTGGGCGCCTTTCTCGTCGCCTTCGTCGCCCCACTTGGCCTCCCAGCTGGCGATCTTCGGCAAATCGGCGGGAAACCCGGAGAAATCGAGCTCGATGATCGGCAGCGCCTCGACCTTGCTGTTGCCGATGACGCCGACGTAGAACTCGCGGCCATCGATGAATTCCTCGACCAGCACCGGCGATTGATATTCCTGCTGCGTGGCGCTGATGACGTCGAGCAGCTCCTTCACATCCTTCACCACCGACTTCTGGGTGATGCCGAGGGATGCGTCCTCCTGGGGAGGCTTCACCAGAAGAGGGAAGGCGATGTCGCCCGCCCAGTCGACCTGGCCCCGATACATCGTCGCGAACTTCGCGCTCTGGATCCCGTGGAAGGCGAGCACCTTCTTGGTGAGTGTCTTGTCGCCGGCGAGCATCAGTCCCGCGGGGCTCGATCCGGTGTAGCGCAGGTCGAGAAGATTCAGCAGCGCCGCGACGTTGGACTCGAGCGCGCTCTTGCCACGGAACGACTCGGCGAGATTGAAGACCAGCTCCGGCGCGGGGTTCGTCAGCTCCCTGATCAGTGGATCGACGCTGTCGTCGACCGCCACGCGCCGCGCCGTGTGTCCGTTGGCGGCGAGGGCGGCATCGAGCTGGTCGAGGAGCGGATCGGCCGGCGGCTCCAGTGCGTCCTTGCTGTGGAGGACGGTGATCTTCACTGCGCGTCCGGGTCGGCGCCGTCGATGGCGTTGGTGTGCCTGTAGTTCATCATCACCGCGGTTCCGAAAGCCGTCAGCTCGATCAGCGTCGACGCCTCGAGACCGGCGAGCCGGAGGCCCAGCTGTCCCGCACGGTCGGCGAGAAACTCGACGAACTGGCGCACGACGCCGGCGTTCTCGCCCGTCCAGTAGGCGATGCGGGTGACGATCTCGCGCTTGTGCCTGGCGATGAAGTCCGACGCCGCGGCCGCGCCCGGCGCCTGCTCATTCACCACGAAAATGGTCTTGAGATCGCCGTCGAAAATCCGCGGATCGCGAATCGGAATGGATTCGGCGCTCTCCGCGTAGTGTTCCGCCACGGTGTACTGCATGGCCGTGACGGGCAGATCATCCGCCGAGGGCTCCGGCACCTTGGGCACTTTGTGCGCGATCTGCTTCATGACCTTGTCGA
>DASXGU010000064.1:0-8757 GCA_036488915.1 Gemmatimonadaceae bacterium
GCGAGCGGAACCTTGATCACCTCGATGCGGAAGAGCGAAGAATTCGGATCCTGGTCCGGAGCCGCTCTCGAGCAGCCGGCGAGCTCGTTGGGCGAGCGCACTCCAGCGGAGCCGGAGATGTAGACGTAGACGTTCTCGGGATCCTTCGGATCGACCAGCAGCGTGTGGGTGTGCGAGCCGCGGCACGTCTGGACGTTGGCGACGTACTTCGGATTGTTGATGTCGCTGATGTCGAAGATGCGGAGTCCACGCAGTCTCTCCTTGCTGACGGTGTCCTTCACGCCCTCAGCGCCACAGTCGAGGCGTCCGCTCGTTCCTTCACCCGAGACGAACAGCAGGTTCCGGTAGGCGGAGACGTCGCTCTGGGACGCCGGACAGAAGTACGAAGTCTTGAGCGTCGGCGCGCTGGGGTTCGAGATGTCCCAGACCTGGTAACCGTTGTAGTTGCCCTGGATCGCGTACGGGCCGAGGAAGGCGAGGTCGGAGTTGGTCACGTCCTCGAACTTTCCGGTCGGGCGGGTGCTGGACATGAGCTGCAGGTTCCACGACGCCGTCGCCGCGTCGTACTTGCCGGCGCGGAGGCCGACCCGGGGATCGGGCAGCGGCTCGCCTGGCGACATGTTGTTGGCGGCGGGGTTGGTGCTGAGTGACGACGACGATGACGAAATCGCGGGCGCGCAGGCAGCGGCGGAGATTACTCCCAGCGCGAACGACAGTGACAACAGTTTCGATACTGTCGGTCGTGCGGTCGGGCGGTACTCGGCTGACATGTTTGGTTCCTCGGATGGGACGGAATGGGACGGGGGAAAGGAGGTGCGACGAGCTGACGGTTTACAACGGCTACTCCACGGTGATGCCGAGTGTGACCGACGCGAGGATCTTCTCCATGCGCGCGATCTCGGTGGTCTGATCGACGTTCACGTCTGAGGCGAACTTGAATACGGTCTCGTCTTGGCCGGCGCCGTACGACCCGAAGAGATCCTTCACCATCGACACCGCGCCTCGGTGGTGCTGAATCATGTCGACGAGAAAGAGGCGGTCGAACTCGGGCCCGCGCGCGGCATCGAGCTCCTTCATCTGCTCCGGGGTGAGCATGCCCGGCATCAACATCATGTGCTCCATGCCGTTCATGTTCATTCTGATCCCGTCGGGCGTCGCTTCAGGGACCGGCTTCAGACGGTCTCGCAGCCAGGTCTGCATGGTGGCGATCTCGTCCTGCTGGGCGTTGATGATGCGGTCTGCCAGGCGTCTCACAGCCGGGCTGGCCCCGTGAGTCGGTGCCCAGCGGGACATGGCGATCGCCTGGGCGTGGTGCCCGATCATGTGGGACATGAATTCGACGTCGGCGTCCGTGTATGGATGCCGGATGCTGTCCGCCCGGGCCTTGGCGACGTAAGCCGGGTCGAGACGGGCGGCTGCCGTCGGTGTCACCGGCGCTTCAGTCGAGGCGTGACTGGTCGCGCACGCGGACATGGCTATCGCAGCCAGGAGAGTAGTGATTCTGCTGGTTTGAATTGGCGGCATTCGAGTCCTTGTCAGCTACCTATATATGATAGTGAAAAGAGCGACCGGACGGGAACCCCGCCTCGCCGGGAGCAGCGATTGCGACGCAGCTACGCGTGCTCGCGCCTTTGTTCAGCCCTTCCCGCAGGCGCTGACGAAAGTACCCACCGCCGGCGGGCCAGACCCGCCGTTCCCGGTTTCGTCGTGCTTGAAGAAGACGTACGCCTCTTTCCACTGCTGCCCGGTCACACATCTCGCCCACTCGGTCAGCTCGGCCACCTGATAATCGAGCTTGTGGAGACGCAGATAACCCCACGTCGATGTGCAAACCACCGGGCACCGGAAGTCGTCCTGCTCGGCAATGCACATGGCGATGTCCCGCTCGCGCATCGAATCGTAGACTTCGTCGTCGAACCAGCTCTCGTGTCGGAACTCGAAGACGTAGCGCCGGTCCGACGGCAGCAGGCCGATAAATCCGCGGAAGCGGCTCACATCCTTCTTGAGGTTCGGCGGAAGCTGAAAGAGGATCGGGCCAAGCCGGTCACCGAGCTTGGCCGTGTTTCGCAGCAGGAAGTCAACCGTGTCGGCGCACTCTTCCTTGAGCCGCGCGTGGTGGGTGATGCGTTGGCTGGCCTTGAGCGCAAACGTGAAGGTTTCCGGCACCTGGGCCGCCCACTCCAGCAGCACGTTCTCCTTGGGCAGTCTATAGAACGTGTTGTTTATCTCTACGGCATCGAACTTCTGCGCGTAGTAGCCCAGGAATGCGTCGTCCTTGAGATCGGCGGGGTAGAAGTTGCCCTTCCACTCCTTGAAGGCGTAGCCGCTAGTTCCCGCCAGAATCTTCACGAAACCATGCGCTTCGATTCGCCCTTCTCTTTCTTGGCAGGCTTCTCTTTGGCGAGACTCGCCTTCAGCGCTTCCATGAGATCGAGCATCTTCGTCTCCGAGCCGGGCGCGACGTCGGCGGTGATGTCCTGACCCTCGATCTTGCGCTGAATCGTCTCGAGCATGCGCTCCCGGACGGTGTCCTTGTACTTGGCCGGCTCGAAGGTTTCGTTCGACGTCTGGTCGATCAGCTGCTTGGCGAGCTTGAGCTCGGCTTCCTTGACGTCGCCGGCGGGAATGGTGACTTCGGTGGTCGGACGCAGCTCGTCGGCATAGTGCAGCTGCTCCATCACCAGCACTCCGTTGAGCGGACGCAGGAGCACGAGATGCTGCTGGCCCCGCGCGGCGTATTGGCCGACTGCGGTGCGGCCCGTCTCCTTGAGGGCCGCGGCAAGCAGGCGATAGGCGCGGTCACCGCCCTTATCGGGGCCGAGATAGTAGACCTTCTCGAGATACTCGCGATCGACCCCCGCCAGCGGGACGAACTCCACGACGTCGATGGTGCCCGTCGCCTTCTCCTCCAACGCCTTCAGCTCTTCGGCGGACAGCACCACGTATTGGTCTTTGGCGAACTCGTAGCCCTTCACCGTTTCGTCGCGCGTCACGATCTCGTTGTCCTTGGTGCAGATGTACTGCTGCTTTAGACGGTTGCCGCACTTCTTGTGTAGCATGTTGAACGAGACGCTCGTCTTGGACTCTGACGACGAAAAGATGTTGACTGGGACCGAGACGAGTCCGAACGAGATCGTGGCGGTGCCGATTGAGCGTGCGGGCATGGAAGGGCGGGAAGAGGGAAGCGGGAAGCGACGCAAAAAAAAGGTGGCTTGAAACCGACGCACTATTTATAGTCTGGGTGTGTCACAAAGATTCCCAGCGTGGATAACTTTGCCTGGTTCAACTCTTACTCAGCGTAGGTATGGACGCAAGAGGTAATTCGCCCGCAACGGGCGACACCCTCGGTACCTACCGCGCCAAGCGATCCCCGGACCGCACACCTGAGCCATTCGGGGGGCCGGCGCGCGCTCCCGGCAATCTTTTCGTCGTCCACAAGCACGCCGCCCGGAACCTCCATTTCGATCTGCGGCTGGAAATGGACGGTGTCCTCAGATCGTGGGCGGTGCCCAAGGGGCCGTCCTACGACCAGGCCGAGAAGCGGCTGGCGGTAAAGGTCGAGGACCACCCGCTCGAGTACGGAGATTTCGAGGGCGTTATCCCGGCGGGGAACTATGGTGCCGGCGGCGTCATCGTCTGGGATCGGGGCGAGTGGGTGCCGCTCGAGGATTGGCGCGAGGGGCTGGAGAAAGGGAAGCTCCTCTTCGAGCTCAAAGGCTACAAGCTCCACGGCAAATGGACCCTGGTGAAGATCAAGAAGAGCGAGCGCGATTGGCTCCTCATCAAGGAGCGCGACTCGTGGCTCAAGACGGCGGGCGAGCCCGATGATTTCAACGAGGAGTCGGTGCTCTCCGGGCTGACCGTGGACGAGATCAAGGCGGGCGAAGGGCCGGCCGCCCAAATCCGCGCCGCCCTCCAGTCCGAGGAAAAAGTCGTCCACTCCCGCGTCGATCCCAACAAAGTCGAAGCCATGCACTGCGAGCCCGAGGACCACGCATTCACCCGCGACGGCTGGCTGTTCGAGCTCAAGCTCGATGGCTACAGGCTGATCGCCAGCAAAGCCAATGGTGACGCGCTCCTCCTCACGCGCAACGGCAACGACTACACCGACGTCTTTCCCGAAGTCGCGCGAGCCGTGAAGGCGCTGCCGTTCGACGAGTGCATCATCGATGGCGAAGTCGTCTGCCTCGACGCCAACGGCGTGCCGAGCTTCTCGCGCCTCCAGCAGCGCGGACGCCTTTCGTCGTCGATGGAAATCGGCAGCGCTGCCGTCAAGCTGCCGGCGACGTTCTTTGCCTTCGATCTGATCGCGTTCGAGGATTTTGATTTGCGGCCGATGCCGCTCCTCCGCCGCAAGGAACTGCTCGCCGAGGTCGTGCCCAGGCTCGGAGCACTGCGTTACCTCGATCACATCGAGACCGACGGAGAGGAATTTCTGAAGCAGGTGACGGCGATGGGGCTCGAGGGCATCGTCGCCAAGAAATCCGACGCGCCGTATCGCAAAGGACGCTCGTCGCAGTGGCTGAAGATAAAAGCCGAGCGGAGCGGTGATTTCGTAATCGTCGGCTTCACGAAGCCGAACGGCAGTCGGCCGCATCTCGGCGCGCTGCAGCTGGCGGACTGGGTCGACGGCACGCTGGTTTATGCCGGCCGCGTCGGCACCGGGTTCAATGAAGCCCTGTTGAAGGAGCTTCACGCCAGCCTCGAACCGATCATCCGCGATGATCCGCTGTGCGCGGGTCCGGTGTTCAGCCCCGACAAGGAGCCGCTGCCCAGCAAGCAGATCCCGGAAACGACGACTACCACCTGGGTCGAGGCGCGGTACGTCTGCGAGGTTCGCTTCCGCGAGTTCACTCCCGACGGCTTGCTTCGCCACGCGACTTTTCTGCGATTGCGGAATGACAAAGCGCCCCACGAATGCGAGCGCCAGGGCTGGGCAGCCAACGGCAACGGGGCGTCAACCGATCAGATCGAAGCGAGCGAGCCGGAGACCCCGGCTTCGCACGAGCCACCGGCACCGCCGGACAAGTCGCCGCCGCAGAAGAACATCGCGTTCTCCAATCTGAAGAAGATTTATTGGCCCGCGGAGAAGTACACCAAAGGCCAGCTGATCGACTACTACCGCGCGGCCGGGAAGTGGCTGCTGCCGTATCTGGAGAACCGGCCGATCGTGCTGACGCGATTTCCCGACGGCATCGATGGCAAGTCTTTTTATCAGAAAGATGCGCCGGTGTTCGTGCCGGAATGGATCCGCACCATTCCAATCTGGAGCGAGGACACGCAGCGCGAGATCCGCTTCTTCATCTGCGATTGCGAGGAGGCGCTGCTCTATATCGCCAACATGGGATCGATCCCGATTCACGTGTGGGCGAGTCGTGAAGGCTCGCTCGAGCTTCCCGACTGGTGCGTCATCGATCTCGATCCGAAGGAAGCGCCTTTTTCCGATGTCATTCGCTGCGCCCAGGTGCTGCACCGCATCTGCGAGTCGGTGGGCCTTCCCAACTATGTGAAGACAACCGGCAAGACGGGGCTGCACATCATGCTCCCCCTCGGACGCCAGTGCACCTATGAGCAGTCACGCATGCTCGGCGAGCTGCTCGCGCGGTGTGTGCTGCGCGAGCTCAACGACATCGCGACGATTACCCGCCACGTCACCAAGCGCGGGGACAAGGTGTATCTCGACTACCTGCAGAACCGCCACGGCCAGACCATTGTCGCGCCGTTCAGTGTGCGGCCGTTGCCTGGAGCGACGGTGTCGATGCCAATCGTCTGGGACGAAGTCGATTCGGCGTTGGATCCCCGAACGTTCACGATTGCCAACGCGCTCGATCGAATGGAAAAGCTCGGCAGCGATCCGGTGGCGCAGGTGCTCGTGGTGAAGCCGGATCTCGCGGACGTGCTCGATCGGCTGGCGCAGGTCTGGGTGAGCGGGTCCTGATCGCGGCCGCCATTTGGCGCCGGCCTGAGACGCTGATCTCACAAAAGCATACTCAGCGGTCACGCCGTTGAGACGAGTCACGAGCTCGCTGCAGAGGCGTGATAGTACGGCGCCCGACAAATTCTTATCGCCAGTGAAAGAAAAATGTTCGCGACATTTGCGGCGCGCGGGCACGATAATGGCCTCGCACCGGTTCCGCGCGCGTAACACGGCGCGAATGCTTCACCGAAATCAACGCTTACTCATAATGGCGATGCGAATGACTCGCCTGACGTATATAGATGCGCGCCGTCTCTACGGCGTTGCCGGTTGCTCTAACCTTTCGCTCGTCACGCGCTGTTGGCGCGTGAAAGTGCGACGGCGAACGGTACGCGACCCGGATGAACGCAGTCGCGCGATTCATGGATCTACCCGTGAACCGCAAATTCTCGAGTGCGCCAGCGCTCGCTTTTCTTATGCTGGCCGCGCTTTCATGCACAGACAAGAGCCCTACAGGGACAGATGAATTGAACACCGACGGTCTCTCGGCGGATGCAAGCCGGGCGATCGCCACGATCCAGGTGAGGCTTGGATCGAGTACGCTGGAGGTGGGAAGCACAACTCAGGCAACAGCAACCGTTCTGGATCGCTATGGGAGGACGCTCGACCGCCCGGTCGGGTGGTCCTCCAGCAATCCGCTGCTCGCGTCGGTCGATTCGACCGGATTGGTCACGGCGCGGGCGGCTGGTGCGGTGTCGATTATCGCCACGCACAATCTCAAGAGCGGCAGCGCGCCGCTCACCGTCACCACGGCTGGCACAACCACCACGCCCCCGCCGGTGGCGTCGGTAGCCGTCACGCTTGCCGCCAACACCATGGCAATCGGCCAGACGACTCAGGCGGCCGCAACCACCCGTGACTCCGCCGGCAACGCACTGACGGGACGCGTAGTCGCCTGGAGCTCGAGCAACACTGGCGTGGCAAGCGTTTCGTCGGCGGGCCTGGTCACCGCCGTCGCGCCGGGGACGGCGCAGATCGTCGCCGCCAGCGAAGGACAGAGCGGCAGCGCGCCGATGACCGTTCAGTCGAATCCTCCTCCGCCCCCGCCGCCTCCACCGCCGTCAACAGGCTCCAACGAGCCCGCGGGAATGACGATGATCACGGAGCGCGCGTTCAACTCCAAGACCGAAGATCCGAAGTGGGACAACTACAACGCGGGTCCGCTGACAATCGAACAGGATCCGACCGCGCCCAAGTCACCATCGAGTGTGATTCGGAGCACGCTGCCGGCGGGGTTCCAGGCCGGTTCGTCGAACGGTAGCACGGGTATCCAGTTCTCGAGCGTCAGCACGCTTTACATCAGCTATTGGGCGAAATACTCGACCAACTGGCAGGGACAGCAAGCCGACATCAACAAGCAGGCCTACGCCTGGGTCAGTGAGAACGGCGGCGACGGCAAGTTCGTGATGGAGGCTTCGGGCGTCGGGTCCGGAACGATGCGACCGCGTCCGATCCTCCAGAGCATGATCGTTGGGGACGGTCACAAGGATCCGAATCTCATTCCGAGTCAGGAAATCGTGCGTGGCCAGTGGTTCCACATCGAGATCGTTCTCAACCCCAACACCGCCGGTAACGCGGACGGATCATTCGATCTCTGGCAGGACGGGCAGCACTGCACCCATTACGAAGGGTTGCAATGGACCAATGCCGCTACCCGCTGGTTCATCTTCGAGCTGCAGCCGATCTGGGGTGGCACGTCGGGCACCGTCACCAATACGATGTACATCCAGTACGACCACATCTACATAAGTGGAAAGAACTAGCGGCGGGCGTTCCGGTCGGCGAACTCCGCCGACCGGAACGTCGCTTCAACGGCTTTAAGACAAAACGCACTTCACATCGAGTGACGCCGGGCGATACTTTGTTGTGATGCGCGCAAACACTTTTCTCTCGCTCGCGTCCGCCCTGCTGTTCTCTGGCTGCAATCTCGTCGGCGGCCGATGCTCCTATCAGCTCCGCTCCCTCGACGCCGCAGGTACCGTGAGCAGCAACGGCACAGAGCTGGCATCGGCGCAGTGGACGTCGTCGGAACAGCGCGGCTCCCTCCAGGGCCAATCCGTCGCCTGGCTCATAACGGGCTCGCTCAAGGGCCACGTGACCGCCGTCTCCTTCAAGGACTCCGCGGATCCCTCGAAGGTTCTGCTCGATCTGACCGTCGCCTCGGCCGACAAGTCCGAGATTTCCCGGGGTGCCGCATCCTCCAGCACGGGTGCTGCCATCGCGGGGTTCCACGACATCGTCGCCGCCGGGCGCGGCATCATCGAGCTGCAGACCGATCTTTCGACTACGCCGACCGTGATCGCGCTCACGGTCTCCAGCGACAGCGACTGGATCACGCCCTACTGCTCGTAAGAACGGGCGCTCAGGCCAGTCCTTCGGTCCAGTCGCCCAGTGGGTAGAAGCCGTTTCTGATCCAGACGTCGTTCGGCACCGCCGTCACCAGCGCCGCCTCCTGAACGAGGTACTCGTCGGCGAGCGCGTTGAGGTTGCGGTAGTCCGGGTACTCCGCGCTCTCCAGTCCTTCGCGAACGATGCGCGCCACGAACGCCACCGCGCCGTTGGCCGGCAGCGATCCCTGAAATTCCCGGGTTGTCTGGGTGGGTTGCAGCGGACCCGACGCGGTGATCATCGGGATGCGAAGCGTTATTCTCGCCATCGGTAACGAAATGTATCAGAGTGCGGCGTACAGTGTCTCCACCAGCAGCTTGTCGGTCCAGTACTCGGTGTGCGCCATCAAGAGCGTCGTCGCTTCGTCGTCCCTGAGATTGACCACGCGCTGC